>JBDKTH010000379.1:0-12061 GCA_039680305.1 Thermoguttaceae bacterium
AATAACTTGTACAATTGACCGACCAATGAAGTAACTGCCGTCGGGAAACGTGGGATGTCTCGCAAGAAGTGCGGTGGCAGTTACTTCATTGATGAACCGAAGGTGGAGGCTCCTGGATTTGTCGAGAGATACACGAGATGCTTGCCTCTAGCGAGAAAGAGAGAATCCGCCGTTGGCCACAGACTGTCCAGCGGCCAAGGCTCGGCGGATTCTCTCTTTCCAGTCGGTCAATTGTACAAGTTATTTCTTCGCGGGCCCTTAGGGCCCGGATTGACGTAGGCGGGGAGAAATGTCAATCTGGTGGAGTCGGGATTCCTTCGATCCCTCCCGTGTCCCGACAAGGAGATCCCCCCATGCCCTTGAGTTCCCTCGTTCTCGGTTGCCTGCTCGTACTCCAAGCGCCGGCCCTCGGTCGGCCTGTGCCAGCGCCGGGCACGCTGACCCCTCCTGCTTCGCTTGAGCCGTCCCCCGATCCGGCGACTGGCGAAACCAATCCGCCCCGTCCGGTCACGCCCCCGCCTGGCGAATCGAATCGCGGAGGGATATGGCAGGACCTGCAGGCCCAGCCCCCCGCCATGGGCCGCGGCGGACAATCGGCGACTCCGGCTCCGGCCGTCCGCATCCCGGACCAAGGCGGCGTCAGGTCGCCGGCGGTCGACCCGCTCCGTGGTCCGTCGACCCCGGCACCAGCGATGGGTGGAAGGACGACACCGCCCACGCCCGCCGTGAAACCCAATGCGAGCCCTCGCGAACCTGTGGCCCCTCTCGCTGCACCGAACCGGAAAGAGGCTTCCGCGACGCGGCAGGATGCGACGGCCTCCGTGCCGACGGAAGGCGTCCGTCACTCGCCGCCGGAGATGGTGGCCGCGCTACTTAAGTTGTCAGCCGGAAGCAAGCTTCCCGGCCGTCCGATGACGCTGCTCGATGTGCTGGCCAATGCCCACGACCGCACACAACGTCTGGCGATCACGCATGCCTATTGGCGACTCTCGGCGGCCCTGGTCGAGTACAATCTCTGTTTTCGAGAACAGGGGCAACTCCAGCATCTTCAGGCTCACGCCCAGGATGTCTCGCTGCTCCGCACGGCGAAGGCCTCCTCCGAGGCGTCGTTGGGCGCGGCCGAGGTGGCCTTGATTGCCGCCCAGTATGAACTGGCGGAAGCGTTGAACATGCCCAGCCAGGAAACCCTGCCGCTACCGGCCGATCTCCCCCATATCGGCCCTTACCGCACGAATTTCGAGGCGATGGCGGCGCGACAGCCGGTCCCGCCGCGCACGCGTCTGATCGACCGGATGCTGCCGGTCCGCCGCAAGGCGATCGACGTCTGGGCATCGGCAGTCCAGGCCGCGGAAGACGCGGCGCAAGCGATCGCCGACGCCTATCAGCAGGGCACGACCGATTTGGCAACCGTGCTCGAATATCAGGCCCTCCTGGGCCGTCGGCAACGGTCGTTCATGACGGCCGTCGGCGACTACAATCACGACATCGCCGACTACGCCTTGTCGATCGTCGGCCCCGAGATTACCGGCCCGACGTTAGTGTCGATGCTGATCAAGACAACCCGGCAGACGCCGCCGAGTTCGGCGCCGAGCGGCAGCCCGGGGGAACCGAAACCTTTGCAGGGAAACCCGGGGACCTGGATGCCGATCGACACGGGCGTCCAACCGGCCGGGCTAAACGTGCCCGTGCCCGACGAAACGCTCAACGCCGGCCTGCCTCCCATCGGCCAGCCCCCCCCTGCCCCGCCGCGGGAGCAGTTCGCTCCGACGAGTCAGAATGCGCCCACGCTCGCGCCACGGCCCGCGCCAATGCAACGGATCCCCGGCCAACCGACGCTCGCGCCGCCGCGAGAGCAGCCATCAGCGAAGGGTGAACCCGCTCCGCCGGAAGCGTCGCAGCCGTCCGTTCCACTCCGCGCGGAACCGTCCGATGACAAGCAACCGACGTTGCTCCTCCCCAAGGAGAGCGACGCCCCGGTGGAGCCGACGCAGTCGCTCGTCCCGGTCGGTCCGAAGGCCTCGACGGTGCTCCTCCGCACGTCGTACATGGTCGTCGCCGGCGATCAGGTGGGCGAGGCGACCACGGCCGGACTTTATCCAGGGTTGATCGACATCAAACCGGGCGTGCGCACGCAACGCTTGGCCGAGGCTCTCTTCTGGAGCCGAGCAACCGCACCGGTGGCCGGCAAGGCGTGCGAGTTGCTTGACTGCCTGCGCGACGCCAGAACCAATGATCGGCGAGCGCTGATCGGCGCCTATTGGCAAGCCCGACAGATGATGGCAGAGCACCAGATGCTGGTGATGCACCACGACTGGCTGGAGGAACTCGCGCCCTTCGCCTTGGAGCATCGTAACCAGCGTGGCGGTCCCGAAGAGATGCTTCGGCTGCGTGCCGCCCGACTGGCGGTCAAAGCCAGCCTGCTGGAAGCCGAACTGCGGCTCCTGGAGACTCAGTTCGAGCTGACGCAGGTGGCCGGTTCACCCCTTGAATCGGCCTGGCTCCTGCCCGTGACCGCGCCTCACGCCGGCCCCTACCGGCTGAAACTCAGCTCGCAGCCAGCCCAGCTCGCGGCCTCCTTGCCCGTCAAGCAGCTGGCGACGACCATCCCGGCCCTGGGCGCCAACCTTCAAGCGCGGGCCGTCGCGGTCGTCGAAGCCGATTCGGCCCGCGCGGCCGCCACGACCGCCTACGAGGCGGGCGGCCATCCGCTCGATGGCGTGATGGCGGCCATCAACCAGCAGACGACCGAGACGCGGGCTTTCCTGGCGACGCTCACCGAGTACAACCGCGAAATCGCCGCCTATCTGCTGACCGTGGCCCCCCCGAACGTTCCCCTCGAAAGACTCGTCGAGGCGATGGTGGTGAAAAAGCAGGGCTGAGGCAAACGGCCGTTCTCGGGCGGCATGCCGTCATGGAGCGAGGCGACGCGCTCGGCATGCTTTTTTCCGGCTCCACAACATGCCGAGTGCGAGGCTGCGCTCCATGACGGCATGCCACCCAATCTCGTTTTGTGCTGGACAAGTACCGGCATCTCCGAGACACTGCGTTATGTATGGTTCCCCCCACATCCCCTAGTCTCGCTCCGTTAAGCATCCGGCCCTTGGCGATCGGCCCGGTCGTGATCGACCCGCCGGTGCTGCAGGCGCCCATGGCCGGATTCACCAACTACGCCTATCGGCAGATCATCCGGCAGTTTGGCGGGGTGGGACTGCCGGCCACGGAAATGGTCAGTGCGCGAGGTTTTCTCCAACTCGAGGCCCGCTCCGACGATTTCCCCGATCGGCTCTGGGGCGTCAGGGAAGAGCCGCGTCCCCTGGCCGTCCAGATTTGGGACAACAACCCCGAGCATCTGGCCCGCGTCGGGGCGCGCCTGGCCCACGAGTTCCAGGTGAGCGTGGTGGACATCAACTTCGGGTGCCCGGCCAAGGAGATCACCCAGGCCAAGAGCGGCTCCTACCTGCTGCGTGATCCGAAGCTGGTGGGAGAAATCGTGGCCCGCGTGGTCGAGGCCTGCCGGCCTGTGCCGGTGACGGCCAAGATCCGCCTGGGGCTCACACGCGACACGGTCAATGCCATCGACGTGGCCCGGGCCGTCGAAGATGCCGGCGGGGCAGCGCTGACCGTCCACGGACGCACGGTCCAAGACATGTACCGCGGCCGCGCCGACTGGGACGCGATCGCCCGCATCAAGCCCCATCTGCGACGAATCCCGTTGATCGGCAACGGCGATCTGACGACGGCCGCCGCCGTGGTCGACGTATTCCGCCGCTACGATCTCGATGGAGTGATGATTGGCCGGGCGGCCCTCTATCGGCCGTGGCTCTTCCGCGAGGTCCAGGCCACGCTGGCCGGGCAGCCGATCCCTCCCGAACCGACGCTCGACCAACAGCGGGCCCTGCTCCTGGAGCATTACGACCTGATCGTCGAGCACTTTGGCGAATCCAAGGGGACGGTCCTGATGCGCAAGTACGCCTGCTGCTACGCCCAAGGCCGCCCCCACGCGCGCCAGTTTCGCGTCGAGGTCACCCATGCGTCGACGCGAGCCGAATTCCTCGACGTGGTCCAGAACCACTTTCCGCGGATGGATCTTGATCCAGTCTCCAGGAGTCCCGAGACAACCGCGGAACACGGATTGTCGCTGCAGTAGGGCGGTGCCGAGCGAGGCCCGCCATCCGCGAGCACCGCTCACTCCTCCTCAACATCCGGCGTTTCGATGTCCGCCTGGCTGTGGAGATGGCCGGTCGATCCGGGGGTGGTAATCACCTTGTAGACGCACCACGCCAGAAGCGTGGTCACGCCGCCGACCGACAAAAGCATGACGACCCATCCGCCGGCTGTCATGAGGAGGCCTCCTGCTGTTTCAGTTCCGCCGCTCGCCATCGCTTCACCGATTGGGCAATCAAGAGCATAAACAGAATCGCCGTGAGCACGATCAAGCCGACGGAGAGTTGCACGGCGAGGTCGGTGCGGATCTGTTGGAAACGCGTCAGTTCGCCCGGCTTGGGTGGCAGAAAGAACTGGTAGTAGCACCAGGCCCCGAAAATGCCGAGCAGGTAAAGCGGCGAGACATACTTGATGATGTACCTGAACACCCGCGGGACGCGAATCTCGGCTCCGCGCTCAAGCTCCTCGAAGCCGCGATCGACGCCCAGCACCCAACCGAAAAGGATCACCTGGAACGTGGACAACACGAAGATCGCAAAGGTCCCGACCCAGAAGTCGAGGGTGTCCAGCGCTGTCAGTTTGTCGGAGAAATGGACCACGAACGCAGCACCGACGGCCGTGATGAACCCCAACAAGGCCACGGAGGCCTTCCGGCCCAGTCCCAGCCCCTCCTCCAATAGCGCAATGGCGGGCTGGAGCATCGAAAGCGAACTGGTGATCGCCGCCAAGAACAGGAGAAAGAAGAAGAGGAACCCGACGAAACGACCGCCAGGCATCTGGCCGAACACGTTGGGCAGGGTCACAAACCCTAATTCGAACGTGCTGTTGAGCTTTTCCACAATCTCCGGGCCAAAAAAGACGAACGCCGCCGGGACGGCGATCATCCCACCCAACGCCACCTCGCAGAATTCATTGCCCGCCACCGACGTCAGACTCGACAGGGCCACGTCGTCGTCCTTGCGCAGATAGCTGGCATAGGTGATCACAATGCCAAAGCCGACCGAGAGGGAAAAGAAGATCTGTCCGGCAGCGTCCATCCACATCTGCGGATTGGAAATCGACTCCAGGAATCCTAACCGAGGAGTGCTCGGGTTCCACATGAAGCCCAGGCCGTTGAGCACATTCTGGTCAGGCTTGGCGGGATCGGGGGTGCCCAGAGTCAGCACGCGCACGAGCACGATCAGGGCACACACGATCAGCGCCGGCATCGCCACCATGCAGAACCGCTCGATCCCTTTGGTCAACCCCCGGTAGATCAGCACGAAATTGGCCACGAAGCACACCACCAGGAAGAAGACGCGGGATCCCAAGAGTCCCTCCCCTTGCGTCACCAGGGCTTGTCCATCGGCCGAAGCCCCAACGAAATGATCAAAGAACTGCTTGTACGCCGCCGGGTCATTCCCGAATTTGTCCATGGCCCCAAGGAAGTAGCGGCAGGCATAGGCCAAACACCAGGCTTCAATGTAGACGTAATACATGTAGATGACGACCGGGATGATCATCGCCAGGGCGCCCATGTAGGGCGCAAGCCGATTCTTCCAGATCGCACGGTAGATCCCCGGCGAAGAGTTGTGCCCCCGGGTGCCGCCGTAGCGCCCCATCGCCCATTCGGTCCAGGCGATCGGCAGCCCCAGAAGCAGCAAGGCAATGAAGTAAGGAATCATGAAGGCCCCGCCGTCATACTTGGCGGCCATCCCCGGAAACCGCAGGAAGTTGCCCAGGCCGACGGCACTGCCGGTGACCGCCAGAATCACCCCCGCCCGCGAAGCCCATGTCTCACGTCCACTGCTGGCGATAGGTTCACTCATCGTGGCCTCCCAAGGCTCATTCTTCTTCGGCGGATCGTTCTTCCCTGACTGCAGACGTTTCCTGCCTGCACCGACAGCGGCTCTCCGCATCGCCCCGATCAGCGGAAACCCTTGGTACTCATAAGTATGGCTTGCCTGAGCGGGTGTCAAGCATGGAGCCTAGCTAGCTATTTTTGTTATTTCCACTTGTTTTTAATGTCAAAATCCCCTATGATCGTTTAGACCATGTTACGGGAAGAAACGCGTGGTGGAGAGGAGCTATGAGCGCTGTTGCCCCCACTTCCGATGCCGACCTGCTCGATCTGTTGCGATCGAGCGGCTCGTTAGGCGTTCCGGAAATGGCTCATGCCATTGAAGTTACGCCGACGGCCATCCGTCAACGCCTGACTCGGCTGATGGCCCAGGGGCTCATCCAGCGGGAAGCCATCCGCTCCGGACGGGGTCGGCCCAGACACCGTTATCAACTGACTCAGAAAGGGCACCGATTAGCGGGAACGAACTTCACGGATCTCGCCTTAGCCCTATGGCGTGAGATCGGTGCCATCCCGGACCTTGAAGAGCGTCGCGTCCTCCTGGAACGGGTGGTGCGGGCACTGGCCAGTGGCTACGCCCGGGAAATCCAGGGCAAGACCACGGCCGAGCGAATGCGATCGTTGAGCCTGTTGCTGAGCGAGCGGCGAGTACCTTTTTCGGTGCAGGCGTCGTCCAATCCTGAAGGTAGCCCCATGCTGGTGGCTCACGCTTGCCCCTACCCCGAATTGGCCGAAGAAGACCGCCAGATCTGCGATCTGGAAAAGACGTTGTTCGCGGAACTCTTGGGCCGCGACATCGAGTTGACCCAGTGCCGTTTGGACGGCGGGGCCTGTTGCCAGTTCCAGCCCACGTGATCCGCGATTATACTGAGGATTTGTATTTTTCCTGGGTACTGGCGCGAAGGGATGGAAAACAGCATGACGCAACCGTGGATCGAGGGCCGTCTGGAAGAGGGGGTCATTACCACAACGCTGGAGCAGGCGCTCAACTGGGCGCGCCAGTCGAGCGTCTGGCCGATGACGTTTGGCTTGGCCTGTTGTGCCATCGAGATGATGGCCACCGGCGCCAGCCGCTTTGACTTGGATCGTTTCGGGGCCGGTGCGTTCCGGGCCACGCCGCGCCAGTCGGATCTGATGATCGTCGCCGGCACGGTGACCTATAAGATGGCCAGCCGCGTGCAGCGATTGTACGAGATGATGCCCGATCCGAAGTACGTGCTCGCCATGGGTGCCTGCACGGTCGGCGGAGGACCATATTTTGAGTATGGCTACCACGTGGTGAAAGGCGTTGACCTGGTCGTGCCGGTCGACGTCTACGTGCCGGGCTGTCCGCCGCGGCCCGAGGCCTTGCTGGAAGGATTGATGCGACTGCAGGAGAAGATCAAAGGGCACAAGATCGCCAAGAAGTCGGGAGATTCGAGCGGGTGGCTGCGTCAGGGCGAAAAGGTCGACGATCAGCTGCCGCTGCCCCACCACTCCGGCTTCGTACTGGTCAACGAGGTCAAGCCGGTTTCCCATCATTCGAACGACACGCTGTAATCTCGAGACTTTGACTCCATGACTGAGACACTCACGATTTCCGATCTCCACGTAACCGTCGCGGGCAAACTGATTCTCAAGGGCGTGAATCTTACGATTCGCCGCGGCGAGACCCATGCCCTGATGGGGCCCAACGGCTCGGGCAAGAGCACGCTCGGGTTTGCCATCATGGGCCACCCCGGCTACGAGGTGACCGGGGGACGGATCGATCTCGATGGCGTCGATCTGCTGGAGTTGGAGCCCGACCAGCGTGCTCGCAAGGGGCTGTTCATCGCCTTCCAGCGGCCCGTGGCGATCCCCGGGGTGAAGATGGCCGACTTCCTCCGCCACGCGACGACGAACGTCCGACAACCGGATCGCAAAGAAGGCGAGGAGTTGATCCCCATGCGGCAGTTCCGCAAGGAGCTCCGCGAGCAGATGGACCACCTGCGTATGAATCCCGAGTTCGCCCGGCGCTATGTGAACGAAGGCTTCTCCGGCGGCGAAATGAAGCGGGCGGAGATCCTTCAGATGGCTATGCTGCGGCCCAAGTTCGCGATCCTCGACGAGACCGACAGCGGCCTGGACGTCGACGCCGTCAAGTTGGCCAGCCAGAGCATTGCCGAGATTGGCGGCCACGATATGGGCCTGTTGATCATCACCCACCACGAGCGGCTCTTGGAACACAACCCGCCGGACCGGACCCACGTCCTCTTGGGCGGGCGGATCGTCGAGTCGGGCGGCCCCGAGCTGGCCATCGAGTTGCACAAGAACGGCTATGACCGGATCCGCGCCACGTACCCGGATGCGGCGGCCGAAGAGAAACAGATGACCGAGACCAAAACCTGAGCGTCATCGCCTGTAGCACGGAACAACCAAGGGAGCAGAAACGACGATTGTGGGCCCTGGGCCCCAAGGATATCTTCCATGGCCACTGACTTGAAGACCAACATGCGAGAAGTCATCGGCGAAATCAACAAGTACGATTTCCGCAACGAAGAAAGTTTCGTTTTCCGCACCCGCAAGGGCCTCAACGCGGAGATCGTCAACGAGATTTCGGAGATGAAACGCGAACCCCGTTGGATGCGGGACTTCCGCCTGGAGGCCCTCAAGACCTTCGATTCCCGGCCGATGCCTCGCTGGGGCGGCAACATCGCCGTCAACTTCCAGGACATCTTCTACTACCTCAAGCCCACCGACCACCAGGGCCGCAGCTGGGATGATGTGCCCGCGGACATCAAGACGACGTTCGACAAGCTGGGCATTCCCGAGGCCGAGAAGAAGTTCCTTGCCGGCGTGAAAGCCCAGTATGAAAGCGAAGTCGTCTACGGCTCGCTCCGCGAAGAGCTCAGCAAGCAGGGCGTGATCTTCACCGACATGGACACCGCCCTGCGCGAGCACCCCGACCTGGTCCGCGAGTACTTCAGCACGATCATCCCGCCGACCGACAACAAGTTCGCCGCCCTGAACTCAGCCGTCTGGTCGGGCGGATCGTTCATCTACGTGCCGCCGGGCGTCCACATCGAGTACCCCTTGCAGGCCTACTTCCGCATCAACGCCGCCAACATGGGGCAGTTCGAGCGCACGCTGATCATCGTCGATGAAGGCGCAAGCTGCCATTACGTCGAAGGCTGCACGGCCCCGATGTACAGCACCGAAAGCCTCCACGCCGCCGTGGTCGAAGTCGTCGCCCGGCGCGGCGCCCGGGTGCGCTACACGACGATCCAGAACTGGGCCAACAACATCTACAATCTCGTCACCAAGCGGGCCGTCGCCTACCAGGACGCCCTGGTCGAATGGGTCGATGGCAACCTCGGCAGCCGGCTGACGATGACGTATCCGGCCGTCTACATGAAGGAGCCCGGGGCCCGGGCGGAGATTCTCTCCGTGGCCTTCGCCGCCGGCGGCCAGCACCAGGACGCCGGGGCCAAGGTCGTCCACATGGCCCCGCACACCTCCAGCCGGATCGTCTCCAAGTCGATCTCCAAGAACGGCGGCCGGGCGAGCTACCGCGGGCTGGTGAGGATCGACAAAGGCGCCGTCAAGTCGAAGTCGAACGTCGTCTGCGACGCCTTGATCCTTGATCCCCGCAGCCGCAGCGATACCTACCCCTACATCGAAATCGACGAGCAGGACGTGATGGTCGGCCACGAGGCCAGCGTCTCGCGGATCGGCGAGGAACAGTTGTTCTACCTGATGAGTCGCGGTCTGACCGAGGCCGAGGCCAGCACGATGATCGTCAGCGGGTTCATCGAACCGTTGGTCAAGGAACTGCCCATGGAATACGCGGTCGAGATGAACCGGCTCATCGAGTTGCAGATGGAAGGAACCGTCGGCTGAAGATGGATCGCTCAGCAGTCAGCAGTCAGCGGTCAGCGAAGCGGGGCCGCGGCTGAGAGCTGAATGCTGAGAGCTGAGAGCTGCCGACTCAAAGCCCCCAGCGGCCAATCACGAATCTCAACGGGAATCGCCAACAGTACGTCACCATGAGCAGAACCATCGGCCAAAGCGGATTCACCCAAGAAGCGTTCGACGCCTTTTTGCGATCGCGTCAGGAACCGCAGTGGCTCACCCAGCAGCGTCGTGAAGCCTGGGACCTGTTCCTCGAAATGCCCATGCCCGACAACCGCCTCGAAGAGTGGCGGCGCACGGACCTGCGGCTGTTCCGCTTGGACCGCTTCGGGATTCCCACGCCGCCGGAACCAGGCCTGCCCCTGGCTCAGCCCACGCTGACCAATGGCGTCCAACTGGCCGGCAGTTCGGTGACCCTCGATAGTCATCCGCTCCAAACGACCCTCGACGCCAGGTGGCAGTCGCAGGGGGTCCTGTTTGGCGACCTCGATACGCTCGTCCAGAAGCACGGCGACCTGCTCCGCCCTTTCCTGACGCGTCAGGTTGTCGACCCGCGGACCGACAAGTTCGCCGCGCTCCATGCGGCCACGTGGTCGGGCGGAACGCTTCTCTATGTGCCGCGCAGCGTGGTCCTTGACCAGCCGCTCCACATGCTCACCGCCCTCTCGGCCGACGGCGTCGACCTGAGCAAGACGGTCGTCATCCTCGAAGAAGACGCGGAAGCGACCTTCCTGGCCGAGACCGGTAGCGCCGACCAACAGGCCGCGGGCTTGCACTGCGGGGCGATCGAAATCTTCGTCGGCCCTCAGGCCCGGCTCCGCTACGTCAACTTGCAGAACTGGGGCAAGGGCGTCTGGCACTTCGCCCACCAAAAGGCCCTCGTCGATCGCGACGCCCAGTTGCAGTGGACGATCGGCGCCCTGGGGAGCCGCCTGGCCCAGGTCAACCAGCACGTGTTGATGGTCGGCCCGTACTCCAACGTCCAGGTCAACGGCGTGATGTTCACCGAAGGAAAGCAGCACCTTTCCTACAACACGCTCCAGCACCACCAGCAGTCGAACTGCTCGAGCGACCTGCTCTACAAGGGCGCCTTGCAGGACAAGTCGCGGCTGGTCTGGCGCGGGATGATCAAGGTCGACCACGACGCCCAGAAGACCGACGGCTATCAGCGCGACGACAACCTGCTTCTGTCGAACGACGCCCGGGCGGATTCGATCCCCGGGCTGGAAATCGAAGCCGACGACGTCAAGTGCTCCCACGGAGCGACCGTCGGCCGCGTCGACGACGAGCAGATCTTCTATGCCAACTCGCGCGGCCTGTCCCGCAAAGAAGCGACCCGCATGATCGTGGCCGGCTTCTTCCAGCAGGTCTTCGATCGCATTACCATCGAGAGTGTGCGTGACGCACTGGGCGACGCCATCCGCCGCCGGGTGCGCGAGTACGAGTAATCCCAACGCCGTCCAATCTCCGAGAGAGCGCCGCCATGTCTGACTTCGTCCCCGTCTGCAAAGTGACCGATCTCCCCGATCCGGGCCGGATGGTCGTTGAGGTGGACGACCACGTGGTGGCCCTGTTCCATGTGGACGGGAAGTTCTGGGCGATCGACGACCTGTGCACCCACGACGGCGGCCCGTTGGCCGACGGGAAGCTCTCCGGCTTCACCATCGCCTGCCCCCGCCACGGCGCCCAGTTCGACATCCGCACCGGCCGCGTCCTCACCATGCCCGCCACGAGAAACACCCCGGCCCACGAGGTCAAGGTCGAAGGCGACACGGTCTATGTAAGAACAAATGCAGAATGATGAATGCAGAATGCAGAATGATTAACCATGTTCTGCTTTCTGCATTCTGCTTTCTGCATTCCTCATTCAGCATTTTTTCCCATGCCTATCACTGAAGACACGGTATTTGCGGCCCTGCGGCAGGTGAACGACCCGGAGTTGTTCGTGAACATCGTCGATCTGGGCCTCGTCTACGAGGTGCGGGTCACACAGTCCGACGGCAAGGCGGATGTTTACGTGAAGATGACGATGACCAGCCCCGCCTGTCCGGCCGCTCCCCAGTTGATCCGAGACGCCAAAGACGTTCTCGCCGAACTCGGCCCCGACGTGGGCCAGGTCAACGTCGAAGTCACCCTCGATCCCCCCTGGACCCCCGACCGCATGACCGAAGAGGCCCGCGACGAGCT
>JBDKTH010001174.1:0-7873 GCA_039680305.1 Thermoguttaceae bacterium
AACTTCTTCACGTAGGTCTTGTAGATCTCGCTAGTGCGATCGAGTTGGACCATGTTCTGGCGGATCCGGGCCTGGTCCTCGCCGATCGCGCGGATTCGGCCTTCCAACTGCCCGCGTTTCTCAGCCAACTGCTGGATCGCCTGCCGCTGCTTGACCGTCTCGGCCAAGGCCGCCTTGACCCTGTCGCTCACCTCGCGGGCGTTGCGGTAAAGGAGGACCATGTTGTCCTCGAGGTTCGACAGGGCGATCTGCTGCTGCTCGGTCCGCTCCTCCTCCACCAAGAGCTTGGCCGGCTGGCCCGGCTTGGCTTCCACGGCGAAGCGGTACTTGTCGCGGGTCTTTTCCGTCGGCTCCTTGGGGGCCACCAGTTTCCATTCTGGTTCGAGCGGCGACTCGATGAGGACCTTCTTCGCCTTGCGTCCCGAGTTCTTCACGGTGTACTCCGTGGCCCGAGCGAACTTGTTGTCCACGTACATCCCCCCCTTGAGCAGCCGCACCTTGAGGATCTGGCTCGGACGATGCTTGACTTCCGGGGCCACCTCGGTGTCGAGGTCCATCGCGTAGCTGATCAATCGCTCGCTGCCGGGCGGGAGATCGTCGATCTTCGCGTCGCCCGCGTAGACGCCGTCGTCCAGCACGGTGATCGGCCCCTGCATCAGGTGCAGGTCCGTGGTGTTGGTCATCTTCAGACCGTTCAACGGATGCTTGGCCTGAACGGCCTGGTTGTAGATCGAGACCTTTTCGCCCTTGATCTCGCCATTGACGATCGGCAGCATGGCCGACTGCTGACGCGGCAGGTTGACCGGCGTGCGGATCGCATACTGGAACAGGCTGCCCACATCCCGGGCCGCAGCCGCCGATTGCACGCCCTGCTGGAGTTGCCAGTTCGAGTCGGCCTGCTTCTCCATGAGCACGCTTCCCACAAGGCCAGCTTCTGATTCCACACCGACGGAGAATTTCAGACGATCCTCCTTACCGCCCTTTCGCTCTGCCATGGCCCGTCCCGCATGCATGGGCGACTTCGCCGCAGCCGGTACAGCCGCCGTCGCCCGGCCGAAGAACTCCGCCTCACGACGTTCCAGGTCCTGCCCATAGACCTGCGGGCGCAGCGAGCTGTACAGTTCCAACTGCTCGGCCGGCCGCGGCACGTAGAGTGGCTGATAGAGGTCCATCGTAAACGAGATCGGCCGGCCGCTGACCAAGGTCAGACTTACGCCCGACCAGTCTTCTTCCGTGGTGTTCTCCACGATCGCCCAGCCTTGCAGGAAGGGCGACTTGTCGTCATCCAGCACGAGGCGGTAGCTGGTCTTCCAGACGGGCGACTCCTGGATATAGCCGACGCGGACACGCCGCTTTTTCTCGCCGAGGAAGTTCAGCGCCACGGTTTTCTTGTCCGTATCGTGCGACGTGGCCAAGAGCGTCAGAGCCTTGCGCAGCTCACCGTCGAGCTTGTCGTTCATAAGCTTGATACTGCTGACGGTATTCAACTCGACCGACCGCAAACCTTTGTCGGTGAGAAGATTGAGCACTTGGGATTCGATGACTTCTTTCTCTCCGACCCGATCCTTGCGTTTCTCCAGACCGAGGATCACGCCGGTGATCTTGTCGGGCATTCCCACGTCCAGCTCGACCCGCTCGCCGCGGACCTGCTGCAGCAGATCGAACAGCGTGGGATTGGTCGTCAGGTCGATGGCGAACGACTTGAGCGTCTTGGTGATTGGGTCCTTGGAGCCGTAGGTGACGGTCGAGATCTGTCCACCGCCGAGATCCTCGACAACCATGCTTTTCAACAAATCGTTGATGTCGCGAACATTGAACTTCATCTGCACGTCGGCGTTCCCCTCGACCTGGCCGTCGTGTTCAAAGAAGCCGACGCCGGAGCTGAAGAGCACCACCCGCTTGAGCGGCAGATTGGCCGAGCCCTGCTGAGCCATGGCCGAGACCGCCGAAGTCAGGACGAACAGGCCGGCCGCAACGACGCGAATGCCAGCCCAGCACGACGCGGAAGGAATGGCCATACAGCAGACTCCTGAGAAGAAGGCACCACGATTGGGTGGAGGAACAAACCGGCTCGCGGACAAGTCTACCCCTTGGACGCTCGAATCTGCCAAAGAGTTTCCACGATTGCACACCGGGAGGCAATCCATCCCGCACCGAGAGGGGGGTGGGTTTTCGCGGTTTACGTTGGCAAAGCGTTTGGCGCCAGTTAAACTCAGACCAGGAATCTCAAGCTATGCCCGCAGGGGAAAGACGCGGAGAAAGAACATGCGCTCGATGAAGTCTCAACGCCTCTTGATCTCGATCGTTTGTGTGTGGCTGACGGCCGTGTCGGCCCGACTGGCCACGGCCGAAGATTGGCCAGCCTGGCGAGGCCCAAACCGCGACGGCGTCTGCCAGGAAACCGGCCTGCTCAAGCAGTGGCCCAGCGGCGGCCCCAAGCTCGCCTGGAAGGCCAAAGGGCTCGGGGAAGGCTACAGCGGCCCGTCGATCGTTGGCAACCTCCTGTTCACCATGGGCGACCGCGACGGCAAGGAGTGGGTCCTGGCTTTGGACTGGACCAAGGAGGGCCAAGAGGTTTGGGCCACGCCGATCGGTCCGATTCGCCACCAGGGGGAAGGCTTCCCCGGTCCGCGGGCCACGCCCACCTACGATGACGGTCGGCTTTACACCCTCGGCATCAACGGCGACCTGATCTGCCTCGACGCCAAGACCGGCAAAGAATTCTGGCGACGCGACCTGGTCAACGATTTTGGCGGAAGGATTCCGCAGTGGGGTTACTCGGAGTCAGTCCTGGTCGACGGCCCTTGGGTCGTTTTCACTCCCGGCGGGGCCAAGGCGACGATTGCCGCCGTGAACAAGACGGACGGAAAGACGGCCTGGCAAGCCCCGGTCGGCGATCCGGCCGCCTACAGCTCCGTGATCAAGGCGACCATTGGCAAGGTTGATCAGTACGTGACGCTGACCGCCAAGGGCATGATCGGCGTCCGGGCCAAGGACGGCGAACCGCTCTGGCGCTACGATCGTCCGGCCAGCAAAGTGGCCAACGTGGCCACCTGCATCTGGTATCGTCAGACGGTCTTCGCCTCGAGCGGTTACAACACGGGCGGCGGCCTGGCCTGGATCAAGAAGACGGGCAAAGGGTTTACGGCCCAGGAACTCTATTTCACCAAGGACATGAAGAACCACCACGGCGGTGTTCTGCTCGTCGATGGGTATCTCTACGGCGCCAACGAGCCGGGAATCCTCACCTGCCTCGATTTCAAGACCGGCAAGGTCAAGTGGACCGATCGAAGCAGCGGCAAGTGCTCGTTGCTGTTCGCCGACGGAATGCTCTATGCCCGCAGCGAAAAGGGCCCGGTGAGCCTCGTGGCCGCCACGTCCAGCGGCTTCGAGCTCAAGGGTCGATTCAATCAGCCCGACCTCAGCGGCAAGAAGACTTGGCCCCATCCAGTGATCGCCAACGGGCTGCTGTTCCTGCGAGATCAGGACGTGCTGCTTTGCTATGACGTCCGCGATGGGAAGTAAGCTGCCGCCCCGGCTCGGAGTCCCGCACGCTTACGTATAGTCCGTCGGCTCGGCGCCGCTGATATAGCGGCGCCAG
The DNA here is from genome assembly GCA_039680305.1 of Thermoguttaceae bacterium. Classification (GTDB taxonomy): domain Bacteria; phylum Planctomycetota; class Planctomycetia; order Pirellulales; family Thermoguttaceae; genus JBDKTH01. Next base: position 3,602 of record JBDKTH010001174.1, read on the forward strand.
CCGTCGAGGTGTTCCTTGCTGAGGCTGTTCTCGCGGGTGAACTCGGTCTCCATCTCCTTGCCGGCATTGGGCACCGACACGCGAACCTTCAGGCGGCCGTTGGTCATGTAGTGGAAGAGAACGTCGACCGGCGACTGGGGCGGCAGGTCGGGGGGCAGGTTATGGACGGTGAACCGGCCGATTTGCGTGCAGTCGTCCGGCGAGGCACTCTCCCCCTCCACGACCTGAACCAGGATCGACCGCTGATTGGCCTTCTGAGTCTTGAAGGTCCGCTTGGCCGTGACGGGCAACGTCGTGTTGCGGGGGATGAGGATCCCGTTGCGTTTGCGGCGGGTCTGCGGATCAAAGCCGACGACGCCCAGGCTGTGGGAGTTGACGTTGCGGATCTTGAAGCTGGTCGGTTTGCCCTGGCTCTTGGCCAAGAGCAGCCCGGCGTGTAGCGCCGCCCCCTGGGCCACCGCCTCGTCAGCGGCCACGGAGGCGTCGGGGGCCTTGCCCGTGACCTGCTCGATCATCGCATGGACCATCGGCATGCGGGTCGACCCGCCGACCAACAGTACTCGGTCGACCTGCTCCCAGGTCAGCCCGGCGGCCTTGATCGCCTGGACCATGGTGAACCGGGTGCGGTCTAACAGATCCTGGGTGGCTTCCTCAAACTGCTGGCGGGTGACCTCGATTTGCGAGGAGAACCCGCGGTAGTCGCAGGGGATCGTGGCCTTCTGGCGGGCCGACAAGGTCCGCTTGGCGTCTTCGCATTCGCGCCAAAGTTTGCCGACCGTGCGGGGATCTTCACGCGGATCAACCATGTGTTCGCGGATGAACCCTTCGGCCACCAGATCGACCAGGCGTTGGTCCCAGTCCCAGCCGCCCAAACGCACGTCGCCGTCGGTGGCCAGCGCGCGGTATTCTTTGCCCGCAATCTCCATCAAGGTCACGTCGAAGGTCCCGCCGCCGAGGTCGTAGACCAGGATTCGTTCGGGCTTTCCCGAATGGCCGTGGCCCAGATAGCCCTGCTGATAGCCGAAGGCCACCGCGGCCGCGGTCGGCTCATTGATAATGTCCAAGACCTCGAAGCCGGCCATGTAGCCGGCGTCCTGGGTCGCCTTGCGACGGACCTCGTCGAAGTAAGCCGGAACGGTGATCACGATCTTGGAGAAGGGTCCAATCTGAGCCTGGGCGTCGCGGCGGAGTTTGTTGAGAATCAGGGCCTCGATCACCTCGGGCGAGTACTGCTTGTTGCCGAGTACCTTGTGGTAGACCCGGTAGCCCACGTCGCGTTTCGAGCACTCGGCGACCCGCTCCGCCTCTCCGGCAAACGCCTTGAGGGCTTCCCGTCCGACGACCACCTCCTCGTTGTCGAACAATACGACGCTGGGCGTCAGTCGGTCGCCCTCGGCGTTGACCAAGGTGATCGGCTGGTTGGCCTCGTCCAGCCGGCAGATGACCGAAAAGGTGGTGCCTAAGTCGATACCGACAGCAGGGATCTGTTCGTGAGTCATTCTTAAGTCAGACGTGCCTGGGGTTGCAGAGCGTGCTTCGTGGATTGCTATGGGAAAATGGCATTCGGTTCAACGTAATTCCTACCAGAGCCAGGGGAGCCGAGCGTTGGGTAGGAAGATGCGAATCAACAGGTAGCCGGCGCCCAATCCGAGGATCGAAGAGAGTGCAAACCCGATGACGTTCATCAGGAACTTGGCACGTGCTCGGGCATCCTCTTCGGCCCCGGGCGTGTTGTCGGCCTCCACCGCTGTGCCCGGGGGCAGGGAGGCAGGCTGCGACGGGGTTTGCGGCGCGGCGGGCCGAGACGCGACCGGAGCACTCGGACCGGCCGGGGCCGCCGCCGAGGCCGACAACGGGGGCTGAACCCCGGGGGAGGTCTGGGCCAGGGCCGCCTGGCTCCCCACGTAGTTGTAGCCATCGCCCCAGGCTTGCCGCGAAGGGATCGGGGAGTGCTGCCGGCCCGGTTGGGCCGGAGCCTGTCCGACCGCCTGCATCGCGGTGGGCACTTTGGGCTGCACGGTCGCTTGGGGGGCCGCCGCTTGGACCGCCTGCCCGTGAGCCCGCAGTTGCTCGTTCATCTGCGACTCGAAGCCGCCAAAACCGGCCGAGGCCGTGACCGCCTGCTTCCAGCCGGAGATCCCTTCATGCGACAGACCGCGTTCCCGTTCGATCTCCAGGACGGTCGCCCGTTGGGTGCCGGGGACCACGGCGGAAACCGTCAACCGATTGTTGGCCGCATACTCGAAAGTAACCTCAATCGGCCAGCCTTTGGGCAGCCCAGGCGGGAGATCGCGAATCACCGTGCGACCGATCGCCGTACATTCCGAGGGGAGCGAGCTTTCCCCTTCGAGCACCTGGATCACGATCGACTGCTGGTTGTCGGCCCTGGTGACAAAGCTCTCCTTGAACTTGGCCGGCAGGGGCGTATTGCGGGGGATGAGAATCACGTTGGTCTTGCGCAAGGTCCCCTGGTCGATCCCCTCAATGCCCAGGCTGTGGGAGTTGACGTTGGTGACCTGGAACTTCGGCCGCTCGTCCCCCTCGTCCCGCATCTGCAGGAGGTGATGCGCGAAGATCGCCGCTCCCCGGGCGACCGCCTCGTCGGGATTCACGGTCCGGTCGGGCTCGACGCCGGTGAGTTGCTGGAGCATGCGCGGGACCATGGGCATGCGGGTCGAACCGCCCACCAGCAGAATCCGGCTCACGTCGGGCCACTGCAACTGGGACGCGGTCAACAACTGCCGCGAGGTGTAGGCCGTGCGGTCCAGAAGATCCGCGGTGATCTCCTCAAACTGCTCCCGCGTGATCGTCAGTTCGCCAGCCACCCCTTTGTAGTCGAAGCGGAGCGAGGCTCGGCTCCGGGCGCTCAGCGTGTGCTTGGCCTCGACGATCGTGGCATACAGCCGATTGAAGGCCGCCGGCTCCTCGCGTGGGTCGAGGCCGTGCAACTGCTTGAAGGCGTCGGCCACGTAGTTCATCAGGCGCGTGTCCCAGTCGTGGCCGCCGAGCTGCACGTCGCCGTCGGTGGCCAACGTGCGGATATCGCCGGGGGCGAGCCGCAAGAGGGTTGCGTCGAAGGTTCCTCCGCCGAGATCGTAGACCAGCACGTTCATCTGCGGCTGAGGGCCGTTGGGACCGTTGAGATAGCCGGTGATCTCGCTATAGCCCAAGGCGGCGGCGGTCGGCTCGTTGACGATGTCCAGGACGTTCAGCCCGGCCATCTCGCCGGCATCGGCCGTGGCTTTGCGGCGGGGTTCGTCAAAGTAGGCCGGCACGGTGATCACGGCGCCGATGTCCGGCCCCAGCACGCGGACCGCATCGGCCTTCAACTTCCGCAGGATGCAGGCCTGAATCACTTCCGGCGGGAGGTGCTCGCCGCGGATGGGGCGGCTATAGACGGGAGCCCCCATGTCGCGTTTGACGAACTGGGCCACCCGGTCCGGTTTGACCGCGGCCGCGTTCTTGGCCTCCTTGCCGACGATCACCTCGGTGTCTTCGAACAGCACCACGCTGGGCGTCAACAGGTCCCCCTCGGCATTGCGGATCATCTCCGTCCGTCCCGCCTCGTTGACCCACGCGACCGCCGAATTGGTCGTTCCCAGATCGATCCCGATCGCCTTAATCTTTGCCATGGCGTACCAACCCGAGGTGCATGAAAGGCTACTATCTGGGGGGCCAATGCAGCGACGTCGGCGAGAGAAAGGGGAAGCCGACGCATGCTGTGTGCCCAGGAGTGTCTCTATTCGACTCTAACAGCAACCCTCGCGATTCTCAAGGATCCAAACGCCAGGGGGGTGAGAATTTGATCGTCCATCAGGGGGTGCGATATTTGCGACAGGGCAAACAGGTGGACGTTTTTCCGTGAGATACCACCAGATTTAGGGAGATGATTGTGGAAAGCCTCGAGTGGCTCAATGCAACTTCTAGGATGTCATGCGGTTCGCAACTAATGAATAGGTAGCATGTTCGGACCGACCGCCCCGTCGTCGATTGAGCACACGGTGCCGGAGTTGGTGGCGCAGCGGATCTATGCCCTGGCCTTGGGCTACGAAGACCTCAACGATCACGACCAGTTGCGGCAAGACCCGCTGCTGGCGGTCCTGGTCGGCAAGGAGGACCCGACGCCGTCCGACGGGACGGACTCGCCAAACCGCCCTGCAGGGACACCACGTGAAGACTTCTACGCCGTGGCCGCGAGTGCTGTCACCTGACCGTTCAGCTCTCAGCCACCAGCGTCGTCTCGCAATGCCGACTGCTGACTGCTGACTGCTG
>JBDKTH010000407.1:0-2376 GCA_039680305.1 Thermoguttaceae bacterium
AACGTGCAGGAGTGGTGCGCGGACCGCTACGATCCAAACTACGACGCCGCTTCTCCCACCACCGATCCCCCGGGGCCCTCGGAAGGCCAGAAACGGGTGTTCCGTGGTGGCTCGTTCGACCTCCTACCCTGGTACGCCCGCAGTACGAATCGGGCGTGCGGCATCCCCTCCTACCGTTTCTACGACCTTGGCTTCCGCGTGGCCTGTGACGCGCCATGAGACCGCCGAAGGTTGACCGACGTCTTCCCGATGCTATGGTGAACAGGCCGAATCCCGTCGGTCCCCGTTCCAGCCGAACGGAGGCCGGGTGCAAGCACAGCCAACATCCGGAAGCGGTCCTCCCGTCATGTCTTTCTACGAGCAGCTCTTTTTGTTCGCCGCCGCCGCCCTGGGCGGCGCGGTCAACGCCGTGGCCGGGGGCGGCACCCTCTTGACCTTTCCCGCCCTCCTCTGGGCCGGCCAGTTGGAGATCGTCGCCAATGCGACCAGCACCGTCGCCCTCTGGCCCGGTGCGCTGAGCAGCTTCTGGGCGTACCGCGCGGAGTTGGGAAGCAACCGCAAAGAGCTTCTGCTGTTGGCGATCCCCAGCTTTCTGGGCGGCGTGCTCGGGGCCCTCCTGCTCTTGGACACCAGCAACGCCACGTTTGCCGCGCTGGTCCCCTATCTGATCCTCTTGGCGACCGTCCTCTTCCTCCTCCAGCAGCCGCTGGCCCGCTGGCAGCATCATCGGGCCAAGGAGGTGCGTGAGGGTGAGTTACCCAACCCGGTCGAGGCCCTGGAACACGGCCCGGAGCGGACGCGGGCTCGCTGGGGCATCGTAATCCTGTTTCAACTGGCCGTCGGGATCTACGGCGGCTATTTCGGCGCGGGGATCGGAATCCTGATGTTGGCCGCCTTCGGTTTTCTGGGCTTTACCAACATCCATCACATGAACGCCCTGAAAAACCTCAACGGGATGTGCATCAACGGGATCGCCGCGGGCTTGTTCATCGCCAAGAACCTGGTCGATTGGCGTCTGGCCCTGTTGATGGCCGCCGGGGCAATCCTCGGCGGCTACGTCGGTGCAGGCACCGCCCGTCGCGTCGGACAAAAGAATGTCCGCCGGGTGATCATCCTGATCGGCCTCAGCCTGACGCTCTGGCTGCTGGTGCGGTAATGTAGTGCCTCGTGTTCTTGGGTGGCATGCCGTCATGGAGCGCAGCGACCGGTCGGCATGTCGTTCGGCCCAGAAACAGGCCGAGTGCGCGGCTGACGACCACGCAACCACTGCACGAAGGGGCCATTGTCCTTGCGGTCTCGGCTAGCCTGTCGGCGAGGACTTGGCCGGGGCGGTCTGCTGAAGGAGGACCCGAATCGACATCAGCGGGATCCGCATCTCGGTCCCTCCGCTCCGCAGGCCGACGTAATCGTTTCCCACAACAAAGACCTCCCACACCTCAGGACGCCTGGCCTGTTGCTGGGCCTGTTCGACCTCGCGATTGGCCTGGGCCACCCGGGTGCGGAGTTGCTCGACCTGGGGGCCGGGGATCGTGTTGGGCACTCGCTGGTTGGCGGCCAGGGCCTGTTGATACTCGGTCACGATGATTCGCCGGACCGCCTCGGCCTGGAGAACGGCCCGCTGCCCGGAGTCCAGTGTCAGCCAGACAGGCGTGTCTTCTCCTACGACCAACACGAACCCGCCATTGGCCTCGGCCAGCATGACCCGCTGGCCGACACGCAACTGCCCCAGGAAGCTGTCGTTGCCCGCCGGCGGCTCGGCCTGGGCCAGGAGACCTGCCGACAGCAGTAACAGCACCGCCCCCGCTCCAACGCTGATTTTCACGAGAATCTCCTTTCGGCCGTTTCTTGTTTCTTACGCGTCGGCCGTGCTTCGGGCAACCGTTGCCTCGTCCGCCCCGCCCCTGGCCTACCGTGGGTCGCAAGACACTTCCGCGAGGGCATGCCGCCCAACGCCACAAACCATGGCCACAGCTTGTGACGTACATTCCCTGCCCCTACAATGGGCGGGGCAGCCAGTCGGCTTCCCAAACGTCAGCGATCCACGCGAAACCGAGCCCCATCATCATGCGCAAGTCAATCCATCGCGTTTTCGAAATGCTCGCGATTTGCTCCACGTTCGTCCTCTTGACCAGCCAGACGCGGGCGGGCGGCGGAGCGGAGTTGTTTCCGTTTGTGCTTCCCAGCGATGCGGTGACGGAAGGCGTTACCGATTTGTCGTTTCTGAACGACAAGCCGGCCGACGCGTTGGTCAGCGTGCGCGACGGCCATTTCTATGCAGACGGCAAACCGATCCGCTTCTGGGGCGTCTGTGTGATCGGCGTAGCCTGCTTTCCAACGCACGAGGAAGCCCCGCTCATTGCCCGGCGACTGGCCAGT
>JBDKTH010000718.1:0-2368 GCA_039680305.1 Thermoguttaceae bacterium
TCTTTCGGTGGCCAAAAAAAGTAAGGGCCTTGCACGGGAGCCCAGACGGCCACTGGTGACGGTCAGCGGACTCCAGTGACCGACGAAGCGTCAGACCAGGTCCCAGGGAAGCCAGCGACAACCAAAAAGCACCAGAAAACCAAGCTTGTCGGAGGCATTCCGATGCAAGCCTCGCTCAAACCCCGTCGTGTCACTGGCATCCTGCCAGTGCTTACCTTTGCCCAGCAAATCAGTCAAGCATCGGCCACATATGGAACGCTCAACCGCGACGAGCTTGCAATCGGCATCTACGGAAGGGAGAAGTGTTGGCATCTATCGCAGCGCGTGGCGTTGTCGCTCGATCCGCCATCGGTTGACCAGCGTCAACGCTCGGTGGTCGAGCCTCAGCAGGCGAACCAACTGCGATTGGGTGCAGCCCAGCAGGGTTGCGGCCTGCTTCGGCTCGGCATCGGAGGCGGCCAGCACGTCCAAGGCTTCGGCCAAGAGGGCCGGGAAGTCAGCGTGCGAAAGGCTCACCTTCAGCCCGCCCTTGCATCGCGACTGCCAGAGCGGGCTGGGCTGGTAGTCTTCGCCGCAAGGGCGGCGGACATCGAGGGCCAGATTGACCCGCAGCCGATGGAGGGCGACCGAGCGGTTCTGGTCCTGACTGCGGCGCTCGCTGGCCTCGGCCGCGACGCCTGTGGGAAGATGTCGCAGGCTGATGGCCGTCTCGACCTTGTTGCGATGCTGCCCGCCGGGGCCGGAGCGGCGCAAGCGGCGTACGTCGCACTCTTCCCACAAGTGCTCCGGACTGCTTGCCGCCGGATGATCGTAAGGTTGAGACATCATGGAACAAGCGACAATGCTCGTGGTCACCGTGACTGGTGGTGAGATGCGTCCATTCTACCCCAGAATTCGGGCGATCGGCCCGTTTCGGGGAAGAAAACCGGGCCAGGTGCTGGACATAGTGGGGGGGTGACTTGGTATGATGGAAGGCTACGCGGGACCAAAACGCCCTCGGGCTTGCCGTTACGGGAAGACTTCGCATCACCTGGAGTGGAGAACATACGATGAGTCACAAGATCTCTCGCCGTGAACTGTTGCGGATCATGGGCACTTCGGGCCTGGCGGCCGGGCTGGGCGGCTCGCTCGTCTACGAGCCAGCCTTGGCCGATCCGCCGCCGGCCACAGGCGGCGGGTTTACGGGAAGCGTGATCAAGGACAAGGTGCTGCAGTCGACCGCGACCTGTCCCACCGTGGTCAACGGCGAGGTGATCCAGCCGCAGCGAAAACTGACGCTCCTGGACACGACCGACGTGCTGGTCGTGGGCGGAGGTCCGGCCGGCGTGGCCGCGGCTATCGCCGCCAAGCGGGCCGGGGCCGAAGTGACGCTCGTGGAACGCTATAACCATTTCGGCGGCCTGTGGACCGGCGGACTCGTGCTGATCGTGATCGGGCATTTGGTCAAAGGCCCGAAGCAGGTCTGCATGGGGATCGGCGAGGAGATGATGTGTCGCCTGGAGAAGTTCGAAGGCGGCATCATCAACCACAAGCCCGGACTCAGCCCGACCATCGACGCCGAGGCCCTCAAGTTCGTCATGCTCGACATGATCGAGGAGGCCGGCGTGAAGGTCTTCCTGCACTGCTGGGGCGTGGACGCCATCATGGAGGGCGACACGGTGCGTGGCGCGGTCTTCGAGAGCAAGTCCGGACGTCAGGCGATTCTGGCCAAGACCGTGGTCGATGCTACCGGCGATGGCGACGTGTTTGCCGCGGCCGGAGCCGAGTTCGAGCACCGCAGCTACAACATCGGACTGGTCTCGCGGATCGGCAACTTGGATAAGGTCGATCCGGCCCTGGCCAAGCAGCAGAAGAAGCCTCGCGGACTCGGCGGGCCTACGCCGATCCCCGGCGTCAACTGGGTGAACCTGCTGGGACCGGAGACGGACGGGCTGAACGTGGCCGAACTGACCAGCTTGGAAATGAAGCATCGCCGCCATATTTGGGAGAGCGTCGAGAAGATCCGCAAGACCCCCGGTTACGAGAAGGTGGCCCTCTTGGAAACCGGCCCGCAACTCGGCGTGCGGATCACGCGGACCCTGGCCGGCGTCGAGACCCTCAGCCACGAGGACGTGCGCAGCGGCCGGCGTTTTCCCGACGTCGTCGCCGTGGGCGGCTACACCAAGGCCGCCGGCAACGAGTGGCACATCCCCTACGGCACGCTCGTGCCCAAGAAGGTCGACAACATCCTGGCCGCCGGCCGCTGCATTTCCGCGGGCCTGAAGACGGCCGACAACATCCGCCTGATCCCCGTCTGCTTTGCCACCGGGCATGCGGCGGGCGTGGCCGCGGCCGTCGCCGCCAAGGCCGGCTGCCGCCCGCGCGACGT
>JBDKTH010000153.1:0-8567 GCA_039680305.1 Thermoguttaceae bacterium
GGGGCAGAAGATCGACAAGCCCACGCGCTGGTCGGCCGTGTACGACGCGCCGACCGGCAAGGGCGTGGTGACCTACGTGCTCGCGGCCCCGGAGGACAACCCGTGGCGGACCCGGTATTGGGACATCTCCGACCGCTACCGCAAGCACTACTTGGTCACGTTCCTGGGCCAGACCGTGCCGGCCGACACGGAGTTCCACTACCGCGTGGTAACCGTCCCCTTTGCCGCCTCGGCCGACCAGTGGAAAGTCGAGGCCGCACGCGTGGCCGAAGGGTGCAAAGGGCTGGAGAAGAGCGAGTAGCGGACGGTATCGCTGAAGCCCGGATTACGAATCAAGCCGTTTAGCCGCGGCACTTGTGCCACGCGACCGCGATAGTCCCGCGATCCGCACGGGACTCAACCAATCACGACGGAACGACCCATGGCAGGGAGGAAACCATGACTGCAGCGCTCACGACGGGCTTGCCCGGCTTGGATAAAGTGCTCAAGGGCGTTCTGCCCGGCGACAACATCGTCTGGCAGGTCGAGACGGCGACCGACTACAAGGCGCTCGTGTTGCCCCTGGCCGAGGCGGCGCGCAAGGCCAATCGCCGGTTGATCTACTTCCGCTTTGCCTCCCACGAGCCGTTGATTCCCAACGACTTCGGCGCCGAGATCCACAGGCCCAATCCGCGGCTCGGCTTTGAGAGCTTCGTTACCCAGGTCCACAAGGTGATCGAGGCGGTTGGCAAGCAGGCGATCTACGTGTTCGACTGCCTCTCGGAGCTGGCCTCCCTCTGGCTGGCCGACCAGATGCTGGGCAACTTCTTCCTGCTCACCGGGCCGCGACTGCGCGAGCTGGAAGCGGTGAGCTACTTTGCGATGTATCGCAACTATCACGCCTCGTTCGCCCTGAACCCGGTGACCGAGACCACCCAGTTTCTTCTGGACGTGTTCCGCCACCAGGGCCAGGTCTACGTGCGGCCGATCAAGGCCCAGCATCGCTCCACGTCGTCGATGAACACGATCCATCGCTGGGAAGGGGACGAGTTCCGACCGATCACCAGCAGTGCGGTCCTCTCCGAGCTGTTGGCCTCCAGCCAATGGCCAGGCCTCCGGGCCGACACGCGGCTCGGCTTCTGGCGGCGGATGTTCAGCGAGGCCCAGCAGGCCTTCGACGACGTGCGCGCGGGCCGCTGCCCACCGGAAAAGGAACACGAGGTCTTCGAGCGGCTGAGCCGGATGGTCCTCTCCCGCGACGAGGCCATGCTCCGGCTGGTCCACCGCTACCTGAGCCTGGCCGACATCCTCGAAATTCGCGACCGGATGATCGGCATCGGCCTGATCGGCGGCAAGGCGCTCGGGATGCTCCTGGCCCGGGCGATCCTCAAAAAGCATCATCCCCGGTTCTGCGACTTGCTGGAAACCCACGACTCGTTCTACATCGGCTCCGAGGCCTTTTATACGTTCCTCATCCGCAACGGGATCTGGTGGATCCGGCAGAAGCAGCGCGACCCCGAGACGTTTCTCGAAGGGCTCGACGAGGCCCGTGCAAAAATCCTCGCCGGGCGGTTCCCCGACTACACGATGGACCAGTTCGTGGCGATGCTCGACTATTTTGGCGAATCGCCCTACATCGTGCGTTCCAGCTCCCTGTTGGAAGACAATTTCGGCAACGCCTTTGCCGGCAAGTATGAAAGCGTGTTCTGCGTCAACCAGGGGACGCGCGAGCAACGCCTCGAGGCGCTGATGGACTGCGTGCGCCAGGTCTACGCCAGCACGCTGAGCGAGGAGGCGCTGCGTTACCGGGTGAGCCGCGGACTGCTGGACCGCGACGAGCAGATGGCGCTTCTGGTGATGCGCGTCTCGGGCGAGCGCTACGGCGACAAGTTCTTCCCGCAGGCCGCCGGGGTCGGGTTCTCCTTCAACCCCTATGTCTGGAACAAGGAGATCGATCCCCATGCAGGCGTGATCCGGCTGGTCTTTGGACTGGGCACCCGGGCCGTCGATCGGGCCGACGACGACTATACGCGCCTTGTGGCCTTGAACGCCCCCTGGTGCCGCCCGGAAAGCAATTTCGACCAGGTCTGCGAGTACTCCCAGCATCGGGCCGACTACCTCGACCTGGCCGCCAATCGCTTCACTTCGGGCCACTTCCTGGATCTCGTCGAGGAGAATCTCACGCTCCCCTTGGAACTGTTGGCCTCGCGCGACCAGTATGCCTCGCCCGCCTGCGCGACGCCGAATTACGTGCTGACCTTTGACGGGCTTCTGTCCAACACGCCGTTTGTCGCCGACATGCGGGAAATGCTCCACACGTTGGAAGAGGCCTATCAGTGCCCGGTGGATATTGAGTTCACGGCCAATTTCCTCACCGCCACCGAGTACAAGCTCAATCTGCTCCAGTGTCGCCCGCTCCAGGTGCAGGGGAGGGGAAGCGCCAGCCTGCCGAGCGTGAAGGTGAGCGACGGCGACCGGATCCTCGAGGCCCACGGCGCGATCATCGGCCCGAGCCGGATCGTCCACGTTGACCGGCTGGTCTACGTCGTCCCCTCGCTCTACGGCCAGCTCCCCTTGTCGCAGCGTTACGAGGTGGCCCGGCTGCTGGGGCGGATCAACCAGGCCACGGATCGCAAGCGGGAGACGACGATGCTTCTGGGGCCGGGCCGCTGGGGCACCTCCAGCCCGGATCTGGGAATCCCTGTGCATTTCGCCGAGATCAACCGCGTAGCCGTCCTCTGCGAGATCGTCACGATGCGGGAGAACTTGATCCCCGACGTCTCGCTGGGCACCCATTTTCTCAACGAACTGGTCGAGATGAACCTCCTCTACATGGCCCTCTTCCCGCGCCAGCAGCGGAACTTCCTCCACGAGCGATTCTTTCTCGACGCGCCGAACCGGCTTTTGGACCTCGTGCCGACGGCCGCCCGCTGGCAGGAGATGGTCCGCGTGATCGACACCAGAGACGTCCTTAAGCCCGACCGAGCGGTCCTCCTCCTGGCCGACGCCGGCTCGCAGGAAGCCAAGCTCTTCGTGGGCGACGGCAGCCTCCTTGCTCCGTCCACTCTGTAGGGGACGCCCCCCGTGGCGCTCCTTGCAGCGCGATCCGTCGCCCTGACGGCCGGTTGGTTCTTGACACCCTGGTGACACGGGAAATAGACTGAAGCCCTCGGGTGCCCCCGACCTCCAGCGTCGAAGCTGGCCCCGCCCCTGCTTTGTCCCCCCGACAACTTGCCTCGCGGTCCCGGCCGCCGTCGTGTGGCGGCCATGGTCCTGGAGAGTCGAATGCAATCGCCACGACGCGGCTTTACCCTGGTGGAACTCTTGGTGGTGATTGCCATTATTGGCATCCTGATCGCGCTCTTGCTGCCGGCTGTCCAGGCCGCGCGCGAGGCCGCCCGCCGCATGCAGTGTGCCAACAACTTGAAGCAGCTTGGGCTGGGGATGCACAACTACCATGCGGCGTTGAACTGTTTTCCGCCTGGGTTCATGGCGCTCAACCATCAAGGCCAGATCACCGGCGGTTGGGCCTGGGGCGTGTTCCTGATGCCCTATCTCGAACAGTCGACGCTGCAATCGAAGCTGAACGTCACCCAGTACACCTTGTCCCAAGTGGTTTCCGACCCCGCCCTGTTGCCCATGCTCCAGGTGAATATGGCGGTCTTTCTCTGCCCCTCCTCGCGCATCGAGCCCTTGCGCGAATACCAGGGGGGCGGAGGGCAGATGGTGGCCACGGCCAACTACACCTGCTGCCGTGGGTTCTTCAGCTTTGCGGGACAAACCCACTTGCAGAAGGCGAACAATGGCGTGTTCTATGCCCAGAGCGCCACGCGCCTTCGCGACGTGCTCGACGGGACCAGCAACACCTTCGCCCTGGGCGAGCGGACCGTTCTGGCCTCCAACCTCCAAGATCCGAGCAAATGGCCCTCATGGTGCGGCCCGGGCGGGCTGGGGATCGGCAGCACCGTCAGTTCGGCCGTCGCCGACAACCTCAACCATCCCACGAGCACGCACGCCTTCAGCAGCGATCATCCTGGCGGCGCGCAATTCGCCTTTGTCGACGGTTCCGTCCGCTTCATCCCCAACACGATCAGTTCAGCGACCGCCGACCTGGCGACGGGGAACACCGGCAATCCGGCCGACTTTGTCCAGGCGGCCTCGCAAGGCCGGCTCGGCACCTACCAGTTGCTCGGCGTCAAAGACGATAACCAGCCGATTCGCGACGCGTTTTGAGGAAGGAAGACCATGAAGAAGTGCTCGTTGGCCCTGGCCGCCCTCGCCTGCCTGACGCTCCTTCCCTCGTGGGGATCCGCGCAACAGTCGGACGCGAAGAGCGGATTCAAACGCGAGGAAGCCCTGCCCAACCGCCACGTCCACGTCGTGCAGGACATCCTCAAGTTCTGCCAGCCCAAGAAAGGGTTTTGGGTCGATCTCGGCGCCGGCAAAGGGCAACTGACGATCCCGCTCGTCGATGCCACGGGCAATCCGATCGTGATGCTCGATCCCAACCAGGCCTCCTTGACCGCCGGGCTGAAGCTCGCCCGCGAAAAGGGGCTCGCCGACCGCCTGGCGGCCGTGAGCGGCGTGGCCGAAGCCCTGCCGTTTCCCGACAACAGCGTCGATCTGGTCGTCAGCCGCGGGTCGATCTTCTTCTGGACCGAGCCGGTTCAAGGGCTCAAGGAGGTCTATCGGGTCTTGCGCCCGGGCGGAAAAGCGTACATCGGCGGCGGCGCGGGCAGCGGCTATCCCGCCTGGGCCGTGGAGAAACTGATTGCGGATCGCAAGGCCCGACTGCAGGGCGACGAGGCCGAGAAATGGAAGCGATTTGTCGAGTTGCGCCGGCCCGAACAGATGACCCAATGGGCCGAGGCGGCCCGGCTGCCGGGCTTCGTGGTGATGGGCAAGGGGGCCATTTCGGCCGAGGACTCTCGCGTCGGCCAGGGCGTCTGGCTGCTCGTTGAAAAGCCCGCCGAGGCCGAGGCTCCCCCGGCAAAACGCTGACGACAGGGCATTGACCCCCGCTGATTGGGTGGGTGCCCTCGTTCTGCCGAGCCATCTGTGGTGCTCGCGCAGGGCAAAAGCCCTGCGATGACTTTGACCCGCCGGGGCGATTCTGTTACCTTTCGGCAGCCAGATTCCCATTTCCCGCCGAGGATTTGGCGACCCAGCGATCTTGCTCTGAGGACCTGCCCCATGAAGTGGCTTGCCGCAATGCTTCTGTTGTTCGCGTCTGTCGCCTCCGGTTGCGGTTGGAACCGTGCGCAGACGGTCCCCGTGATCTGTTGCCCGTCGGCCTGCAGCAACCCTTGCACGCCCGTCGTCGTCCAGACGCCCAGTGGCTGCCAGCCGTATACCGCCCCCGCCCCTCGCTAGCCTCGCCGTCGTCGCCATGGGTTACGGCTGGGCGAGGATCGTGGCCAGGAGGGACTCGGTGGCGGTGTCCTTGGAGAGATAGGCCACGGCGCCGGCCTTGCGCATCGCGGTGGCCATGTCGGCCTCGGCGTGCATCGAGAGGCCAATCACTCGCACCGAGGGGATTGCGTCGAGGATGCGACGCGTGGCCTCGATGCCGTTGAGAAGCGGCATGGTAATGTCCATCAGGATCACGTCGGGGTGGGTGCGAAGCGCGACCTCGACCGCCTGTCGCCCATCGGCCGCCTCGCCGACCACGTCGATCTCGCTGTGATCGCGGAGCAGGCCAGCCAGGCCCTGACGCAGGACCGGATGGTCGTCGGCCAGCACGACCCGGGTCTTTCGCCGCCGCCCGTCACCGCTGGGCGTCACGGACGGTTCGGGAAGGGCGAGAGCGGGCTGCTCGGCCTCGTGGCCGACGGGAGCGAGGCACGCCCGGCGGTCGGCGACCTCGATGGTCACCCGGGTGCCCCCGCCCGGATTGGCATCGATCGCGAAACGTCCGCCGAGCACTTTCAATCGCTCGCGGATGCTGAAGAGGCCCAGCCCGCTGCCTGCACGCAGGTTTGTCGTGACGTTCAGGGCGATTCCGACCCCCGAATCGGCGACCGTCACGCGGAGCCAGCTGTCGTCGAGGGAGGTCAGTTCGACGCGGGCTTGCTCGGTGTGGGCGTGCTTGACGACGTTCAGGAGCAGTTCACGCACGGCCTGGAAGAGGAACAAACGGGTCGCGTCGTCGGCCGGTTCGGCGGTCGAGGCGGCGGTGACCTCGACGTGCAGTCCGTGCTTCTCCTCGACCTGGCGGCCCAGCCACTCCAGCGCGGCGCTCAGCCCGGCTTCATAGAGGACCGGGGGACTGAGTTCCACGGCCAGGGAACGGGATTCGGCCACGGCTTGATCGAGCACGTCATCGGCCTGTTCGAGCATCCGGACGAGTGCCGCGTCGGCGGCACGCCGGCTGGCGGTGGAGATCTTGATCCGCGCGGCCACGAGCAATTGCTGGAGATGGTCGTGGAGGACCTTGGCCAGTCGGCGGCGTTCGCGCTCCTCGGCCTGGACCAGTTCCGAGGCGAGAATCCGCAACTGGACGGATCGCTGCTCGGCGACCGCGGTGCGTTCGAGCACCTGCTGCTCCAAGGTGTCGTTGAGCGATTTGAGCTTCTCCTCGCTGGCGAGCAAGCGATCCCGCTCGGTTTGGAGATGTTGGAGCAGTTCGTTGCGTTCGGCCTCGGTCCGCTGCCGTTCGGTAATTTCCTGTTCCAGACGTTCCTTGAGCGCGAGGAGCTCTTGATTGTAGGCCTCCATCTGGCGATAGGCGAGGTGCGCGCCGCGGAGTTCCGCCGCGAGGATGACCGCGGCGCCGGCACACACAAAGAGCACCAGGCCGACGAAGTATGCGATCCCGCCAGATCCCAGCGAGTAGCGTGGTTCGATCAGAAAATAATCGGTCACCAGCACGCTCATCGCCAGAGCCACGATGGCCGGGCCTCGTCCTGCACGCCAGACGACAAGGGCGATCGCCAGAAGGAAGACGACAAACTGAAGCTGGTTCCCGAGAATGGGGTCAAGCCACAGACGCAACATGAGGGCCGCGGCAACACTGGCTACGGCGAAACCATATCGCACCGAGAATGCCCACTTGCCTTGCATGGCAGGGTTCTCCCCGTCGGTTCTCCGGCCATCCTCGCGTCCCTTCGTCAGCCTGCCATCAGTCAAGCAGGCGTTGACCTGCAACGATGATTGTGGCGGTATTCATTACCAGCCACGTCACGGAACTTGCCGCCGTCTATACCACGCCGAGCGATTCCCGACCCCTGACGACCTTCCATAGCTATGAGGATATCCGAGACCGTGCGATTCGGGAAGAGGCAGCGACCATCGCCGCTGCTAGCAGTCTATGCACCGCGAGGAAGGGGCAAGGGGGGATTCGTCCAAAACGCTTGTCCAGGAACAACGTTTCCGGTAGAGCGACCTATGAAGTCGCTCCCGTTGCGAGACACCCGAGACAGACGCCGCCAACTCAATACGGCGCTCCATACGAACACTGGCCAAACGCACGGGTCAGCAGGAACATCGATTGGGCCGTCGCGCGGCAGGCGATCGGGCAGCGAGAACTGGCGCAGGCCGAGAAGAGTTGGTCGCGAAAGGCCAGGTCACAGGAACGGCGACTCCACGCGGCCGCCCCGTAGCAACTGTCGTGGGCCCGGCAGGCGGGACGGAAGTCGGCTCCAGCAAACTGCTGCGGCACAAGCCGCGTCAACGGCGCCGGTAGCCAACTGGGCGCACAGGGCCGCCCGTCGGCCATCCAACCGCCGCAGCCTTGGGCCCTCGCCGCGTTGACGCCAGGGGAGACCAATAGAATCCCGGCTACCGCGACCAGCAACCGAGGGACGTGTTTCGGCCGGATCGACAACATCGGAGGTGTTCCTTCTCGGGTTGGTACGACAGCGATCCCCGCATCGGACAAGCCGATCCGAACGGGGCCTCACGGCGATTCCAGACGGCGAACGCGGATGTTGCGGAAACGGACCTCACTGGCGGTGAGTTGGCGTTGGAGCATGATCGGCCCCGGCTGATCTTCGGAAATCCGGAGCGTGTCTCTGTGGGTCGGGCCGTTGACCGGAACGTTCTCCAGCACGAGCTGGCCATTGAGACGTGCGGTGATTTGGCGGTTGGCCAGCCGTACATCGAGCACATTCCAGGTGCCCGGCCCGCGAAACGCCCGTTTCTTGGGGGGCGTCTGCTTCCACAACGCGCCGCACCATTCTCCAGGGATCGTGTGCCGCGAGGTGTCGTCGAACAACTGGATCTCATAGAGCCCTTTGAGGAACACGCCGGTATTGGCGCCGCGCCCGAGATAGAACTCCAGATGGAGTTCAAACTCCTGAAACGTCTCGTCGCTCAGCAGATCGGAGCTGTTGCCCCGCGAAAGCGCGACGAGGTCGCCATTCTCCACGGTCCAGCTGACCTGCTTGTCGGGATCGCGGAGGTGCCAGCCCTTGAGCGTCTTGCCGTCGAACAGGGGCGTACTCAGTCGGCCGGTCGGTTTGACGGAGCGTTTGGCCGGCGCGGGGGCGGCCGGCTTCGCGGCCAACTCCTCCGGCGGGGCCAGACGCTTTTCCGCTTTGGCCTTGGCCAGCCCCGTGAGGTTCGGCAGGGCCGTGCGGTACCAGTGT
>JBDKTH010001136.1:0-11391 GCA_039680305.1 Thermoguttaceae bacterium
AGGCTGCGCTGGGAGCGACGATCGACGTGCCGACCCTCGACGGTCCCGAGCCGATGGAGATCCCCGCGGGCACACAGAGCGGAGAGATCTTCCGCCGTCGCGGCCGCGGGCTTCCGATCCCGCGACATCGCGCCCGTGGCGACCTGATCGTTCAGGTCTACATCGAGGTGCCCAAGAAGCTCGATGCCGAGCATCGGCGAATCCTCCGCGAGTTGGCCGAGTTGGAAAGCAAGCAGGTGACTCCGGAACGCAAGAGCTTTTTCGCGCAACTCAAGGAGTACTTCCAGTCCGGCACGGAGGCGGGTGGTTAGCGGCAGGGATGTGATGTTTTCGACGGATGGCATTCGATCCGGGCTAGACGCCGAGGCAGATGGAGATTGAAACGTGGCTGACAACGATCAAAACCGGGACAACCCGGCCAAGAATACTGAGGAACGCCAGGCAACCGCTGCGGAAGCGGCACGGTCGGCCGCTGCCGACACGCAGGCGTCCGCCGAGGCCGAACTGAACCAAGAGACGGGGGACGGGCAGATTGCCGCGCTGCGAGCCGAGTTGGAGCAGGTCAGGGAGCACTCGCTGCGATGCCAGGCGGAGTTGGAGAACTACCGCAAGCGGGTCGCTCGCCAGATGGAGGAGGAACGCCGCTACGCCTGTATCGGGCTGATGCGCGACCTCTTGCCGGTATGGGATAACACCGTCCGGGCGATTGAAGCGGCCGAGAAAACCAAGGATATTGATAGCTTGGTCGCGGGGTTCAAGATGGTGGCCGACCAGTTGGTGCAAGCTTTGGCCCGCCACCATTGCACGCGAATCCCCGCCTTGCACGAGCCGTTTAATCCCCACGTGCATCAGGCCATTTCCCATCTTCCTTCCGACCAGCCGGCCGACACCGTGGCCGTGGTCGTGCAGGACGGCTTCCAATTGCACGATCGTGTCGTGCGGCCGAGCCAGGTGGTGGTCTCCTCCGGTCCACCCCCAGACGCAGGCGGCGGAGTGAGGTGAACGAATAGGGTTCAGGTTCAGGTTCAGGTTCAGGTTCAGGTTCAGGTTCAGGTTCAGGTTCAGGGTTCAGGTTCAGGGTTCAGGGTTCAGGGTTCAGGGTTCAGGGTTCAGGTTTGAGGTTCAGGTTTGAGGTTCAGGATCTCCTCGTTGAACAGTCATTTGGCGATGGGTGCGAGTCCTGAACCCCGAACCCTTCCTCCGAGCCCTTCCAAGCGTGTTGTGCTATCCATTGTCAACTGAAGGGACGCACGTCGATGCCGACCTATGATTATGTCTGCGAGGCTTGTCAGCACCGTTTCGAGGAGTTTCAGTCGATCAAGGCCGAGCCGCTGAAGAAGTGCCCGGAATGTGGTCGGATGAAACTGCGACGGTTGATCGGTCCCGGGGCTGCGATCGTCTTCAAGGGATCGGGCTTCTACTGCACCGATTATCGCAGTCCGACATATTCCAAGGCGGCCGCGGCGGAAAATGGCTCGAGTTCCAACGGCAGTTCCGCGAGTTCCAATGGAACGAACGGCAAGTCTGAGAGTAAATCCAAGACCAAATCAAGCGATTCGTGATGTCGCCCGTCCGATGTCCGGTTTGTGATCGGTCGTTCGACCCTGAGAAATCAGAGGCGATGCCTTTCTGCAGCCCCCGGTGTCGGCAGGTCGACCTGGGACGCTGGTTGGGTGAGAGGTACGGCCTCCCCTACGAGTCGGAAGACGAGCCCGAGCCCTCCGAGCGGCCTCCGCAGGAGTCGGAGGATTAGGTTGCACGACACGGTCAAGTCCGTATAATGCCGGGACTTGGAGTCTGTCCACGACAAGCGGGAGTCCTGCCATGTTGGGTGATGAGGGCGTGCTGCGGCGAGTGGCCTGGTCGGAACTCTTCCCCTGGTTGATTCTTGCCCGCTGTTTCCGGCTGGCGATCCGGTTCCGCGCCCTGGTGCTTGCGGCGGCGGCGATCCTGGCAACGCTCGTCGGTTGGGCCCTGCTGGGGATGGCCCTCTCCGTCGCAACGGGGACCACGTCACCTGCCTACTCGTTGGGCCAGTACCCCTGGCAGACCCTTGATGCCCTGGTCCCGGATCATCGGCATCTCGGTGGCACCCTCGGCATAGCGCAGCCCATGCCGGTTTTCCATGCATGGGGCCCGCTGGTCGTCGCTTGGGAGCAACTCAGTCGGCCTTTCTACCAGTTGTTCTCGGAAGGGATCACTTTCGGCCAAGTCTTCTTCCTCGGACTTTGCGGGCTGTGGGCGCTGCTAGTCTGGGCGTTCTTCGGTGCGGCGATCACGCGAACTGCGGCGGTAGAACTGGCTGCGGGAGAGCGGATCGGCTGGGTGGCGATGATTCGCCACGCGGCCTCCAAGTGGCTTTCTTACGTGTGGGCCGTCTTGATGCCCTTGTTGGTCGTGCTGGCTGCCGTTCTCCTCAGTGCGCTGCTGGGACTATTCCTCCATGTCGGTGCGGGGATCCTCTTCGCCGCACTCGTGTGGCCGCTGATGCTTTTCGGCTGGGCCTTGACGGCCGCGTTGCTCCTCGGGCTGCTCGTTGGCTGGCCGCTCATGTGGCCGGTGATCAGCAGCGAAGGCTCCGACAGCTTTGACGCGGTGAGCCGAACCTACAACTACCTTTCTTCACGTCCCTTGCACGCGCTGTTCTACGTCCTGGTGGCCAGTGTCCTCGGCTTCCTTGGATGGCTCCTCGTCTCCAACTTCGCGGCGGCCGGGATTTACCTGTCCTACTGGGCGGTCAGTTGGGGGGCGGCCGAGCCTGTCAACGCGATCCGCAACGGCACGGACTTGGGCCTTTTCGGCGGAAGCGGAGCGGCATTGATCCGCTTTTGGGTCGTGTGCGTCAAGCTGCTGGCCGTCGGCTTCCTCTACAGTTACCTCTGGACCACGGCCGAGGCCGTTTATCTGCTGCTCCGCCGCGATGTCGACGCCCGGGAACTGGATGAGGTCTTCATGGAGGACGACGGTCGCGGCGAAGCGGCCAGCCTGCCGCCGCTGAAGCCCGATGCGTCGGGCTTTCCGGAAGTGGCCGAGGAGCCGGAAAACGGTGGCGCGGCGGGGAAGTGACGATCGAAGTCTCTAGTTCACCGCTCCTGGGCCGCGCGACCCATCGGCCACGTGTACGGCGTCGTCCAACGGCACGACAAAGATCTTCCCGTCGCCGATCGTCCCCTTGGGACCGGTCCGTGCAACGCTCATGATCGTGTCGATGGTCCGCTCCAGGAAGTCGTTGTTGACGACGATCTCCAAGGCGATCTTTCGCAACAGGATGCACTTGTACTCCTGCCCTCGGTACATCTGCGTGCGTCCGTGCTGTTGCCCAAACCCCTGGGCGTCGCTGATCGTCATCCGAGTGACGTCGATCTTCGCCAAGGCTTCTTGAACCGCGTTCAGCTTGGTCGGCTGGATAATGGCGATCACCAGTTTCACGCAGGCTCTCCCTAGAACCTGTTTCAAATCCGAGAAACGGCGGCGTTTCAACGGCTGGAAACCGGTTCTGAAACAGGTTCTCAGAATTCCTTGGGACCGTTGGACTCAGACGCAGGAGCGGCTGGCGTGGGCTGCGCAGGGGCCGGAGGATTGACCGTCGGGGGAGATAGGTTCGGCCCCGAGGGTTGGGCGATGGCCGGCGCGGGCGTCGGTTGCGGGGCCGACTGGTAGACCGGCGGAGCAACGTTGTCGTCGACGGCGCCAGGCACGAACGCCGGGGCCTGCGGCACCTCCACGCCACCGAGCAACGGATACCGGTCCAAGCCAGCACGCAAGGTCGACCACGACGGGGCTGTGCCGGGAGCGCCCGCCGGATCAATCCAAAGGGTCGCGGACGGCGCCAGGTGGAAGCGGCCCGTCCGATACGCCCGGCGAGACAGGTAGCTCGCGCCAACCATCGGTGTGTAGGGAGAGTACATCGGCTGCGTAGGGTAGCCCAGCGGCACTTGGCCCTGCGCTACTGCCAAGTCCGCTTGGTTCAGTGTTCCCAGCCCCACCAGTCCCACGAGACAGGCTCCCAACCATTTCGCGTGTACCATCGCCAGGCTCCTCCGAAGGGATCTTACCCCATGTGTAAAAGCTACCGCACTTCACAGGTCGAGAAAAGGGGAAGGGCCCAGTTCCACTCATTCGGAGGGGGTCGCGTTGCGAAGGGCCCCTCCACCCTATCGGATGATCCTGCGTCACGTCTGCACTTGCCATTGTCGAACGGCCTCGTAGGCCACGATCCCCACGCTGACCGACACGTTCAGGCTGCGTGTCTCGGGCTGCATCGGGATCCGCAGGCAGCGATCCGGGCTAGCTTCCAAGAGTTGTCGGGGGAGTCCCTGCGATTCAGGACCGAAAACCAACACATCGCCCCGCTGGTATCGCGCCTCGGTGTAGGGCCTCTGGGCCGTCTTGGTCATCAGCCAAGGATGGTGCCCCGGGAGCCGCGCGACGAGGGCCTCCCAGTCGTCGACCGCCTCCCAGACGAGGTGCTGCCAGTAGTCCAGCCCCGCACGCCGCAGGTGGCGCGTGTCGATCCGGAATCCGAGCGGACGAACCAGCCAGAGTTTCGCCCCCAGGGCGACGCAGGTCCGGCCGACCGCTCCGGCGTTCTGCGGGATCTCCGGTTGGTAGAGGACGATGTGCAGCGTCGGTTCGGTCACGGTCGTGAAGGGGGCTTGAGGGTAACTGGCGTCCAGTTGGATCCAAATCGCGTCGGGATGCGGATCACAAACGGTTATTGTAGCGTCAAGACCGGTTCCCCTCGCCTGCCGCCTCTTTACTTCTGCCCATCCTCCCGCTACCATGGGGCCCGGTATTAGAAGCTGTTTCAAAACCGGTTTTCCGCCGCTCCTGTGTGCCGTTTGTCCGGTTTTGAAACAGCTTCTTAGGAGAAACTGAGCTACATCGTCCGCAAGGAGCTTGAGGAGCATGTCCACCGACCGGATCGCGGCCTATACGGGCGCACTGGAGTTTGCCGAACAGCAGGTCGCCGCAACGATCAATCGCCATCCCGACTTCTTTCCGATCTACACCAGTCAGGGCAAATGGCATCACGCCGGCGAACTGTGGACCGACTGGACCGGCGGCTTCTTTGCGGGGATGATGTGGAAGTTCTACCAGCGCACCGGCAATCCCCAGTGGCGTGAGCGTGCCGAACACTACTCGCAGTTGTTGGAACACCGCCAGTTGGACCGCAACGTCCACGATCTCGGCTTCATCTTCCTCAATACCTATCTCCCCTGGTACCGGCTGACCGGCGATGCGGAAATCCATCAGGTAGTGCTCCAGGCGGGCAAGACACTCGCCAAGCGGTTCATGGAAAAGGGGCAGTATCTCTGCTCCTTTGTCGGCCCGGAATCACTGTTCATCGACATCATGATGAACGTGCCGATCATCGCCTATGCCGCCATCCAGACGGGGAACGAGGAGTTTCGCCGCATCGCGGTGGCGCACTGCCGCACCACGCGCGACACGCTTGTGCGTCCCGATGGC
Source organism: Thermoguttaceae bacterium (assembly GCA_039680305.1). Lineage (GTDB taxonomy): Bacteria > Planctomycetota > Planctomycetia > Pirellulales > Thermoguttaceae > JBDKTH01. Next base: position 5,473 of record JBDKTH010001136.1, read on the forward strand.
TCGACGGCCCACGAAGGGATTTTTGACCTGCGGAGCGGCCAATTCCTGCGTCAAAGCACGCACCAAGGACTGCGAGCCGACAGCCGTTGGGCGCGGGGGCTCGCCTGGTCGCTGTACGGGTTCAGCCAGATCTACGGCCTGACAGGGATCGACGAGTTCCTTGAAGTGGCCGAGCGGAACGCAGCGTTTTGGGTCGCCAATCTGCCTGACGATGAGATCCCCTACTGGGATTTCGACGCCGACCTGACTCAGCCGCTCCCCTGGGGACCGCAGAAGGACAGTTCGGCCGCGGCGATTGCGGCCAGCGGACTGTTGGACCTCGCCCGGCAGACCAAGTCGCCCGAGCACGCCCTGGCGTACCACAACACGGCGCTGGTGATGCTCGACACGCTCGTGACGCCCGAGTATCTCGCCCGCGAGACCCCGGGCTGGGAAGGGATTCTCAAGCACGGCGTCTACCACACGGCCAAGGGGCTGGGCGTGGACGAGTCGGTCATGTGGGGCGAGTTCTTCTTCTGCGAAGCCCTCGGCAAAGTCCTCGACACGGCGGCGGTCAAATGAGCGCCGTGAGGCTTCGCAGTCCGATCGGCTCGCGGCTGGCCAGCGGCTCGCCGTAGCGCGTGCCGATCGCCCAGCCCCAGGTCGCGGCTTGGTCTCGCAGTTGATCGAGGAAGGTTGGAGGCTCTTGCGCACGGCCTTCGATGAATTGACTTCGGTAGCAGCGGATCGCCGCCAGCTTTTGTTCCCAGAACTCACTGATGTCCAAGATAAACGCCGGCTGGGGGATCAGCCGCAGGTGGACGCAGTAATAGTAGTAGATCCGCTGCGGGTGGTAGGGCTCGCCCGGCAGGTCGGTCTTCGTGAGCTTGGACCAGAAACGGGCCGCTTCGACGAGTTGGGTCGCGGCCGTGTGGTCGGGATGGGCGTCGACCCAGTACGGGGCGAAGATCCGCCGCGGCCGCATCTGGCGGACCACGCCAGCCAGCTGGGCCCGGGCCTCGAGGGTTGGTTCAAGGGAACGATTCGGCAGCCCCAGGTTTTCTCGCCAGTCCAAGCCAAGGATCTTCGTCGCCTCGGCGGTCTCCCGGGCGCGTATCTCTGGCGTGCCCATGGGGGTCGGCTCGCCGTTGGTCAGATCGAGCACTCCTACGCTAAGGCCGTCGGCTTTGCACTTGAGGATGGTGCCCCCCATACCTAGTTCTGCGTCATCCGGATGGGGGGCTACAATAAGGATGTCTAGCATGATGATCCTCGGGGCTTACCGTCGGGGCGGTTCCTTGGTGGTAATTCTAGCAACTTTCTCCGCAATTGGCCTGGACATGGACCGCCCGTTCTGCGAGACTCCCCACCTCAAGGTTAGTTCCTCGGCGTTCGAGACAGCACGATTTCCCATGTTCTCTTCATTGACACTCGTCGAGAAATGCCAGCTCGGCCGTTTGGGCCGTTTAGCGCTGGTGATTGTGTGCCTCGGGATGGCCGGCTGCTGCAACAGCTGGAACCTTCGAGGTGATGGCTTTCCTGACGACGAATTGGCCCATGTGCCACAGCAGGTACGCCCCAAAGAGCCGACTGGTGTGCCCTACGGCTTCTCCAACAAGGCTCGGCAGATCGAGTCCAATCTGGGCTACCGCTAGAGCGGCCTGTTCGCCGTCGCAAAGGAAACGGAAGCCTCTTTCTTCCGCGGCTCGGAATGACCGACCGCTGGGCGGGAAGATGCTTCCGTTTCTTTTTTCTTGGAGACGGTATACTTCCTGCATACCTTGCCCCTGTGTGCTCGACACCCGGTGATCTGGAGGAATGCCATGAGTCAAGCCGCTCGCGAGACCTACGACCAACTCTGCCAATATGCCCGCGAGACGGCCCTGCTGGCCTCGATCGATGCGGTTCTTGGTTGGGACGAACGGACCATGCTCCCGCCGGCCGCAGGCGACTATCGCGCCGAACAGATCGCCCTGTTGGCCGGAATGGTTCATCGGCGGTGGACCAATCCCGACCTGGGCGTCTGGCTGAATGCCTTGCTGGAAACGCCGCTGGCCGCCGACCGGCACAGCGACACCGGCGCGAACCTCCATTGGCTCAAGTGGGAGTATGATCGGAAGGTCAAGCTGCCCCAGAAGCTGGTGGAAGAGCTTGCCCGAACCGCCAGCCTCAGTGAGCACGCCTGGGAAATCGCGCGACGCGACAACGACTACGCCACGTTTCGTCCCTGGCTGGAGAAAACCCTTCAACTGAAACGGGAAGAGGCGGAAGCCCTTGGGTATCCTGAGCGTCCGTACGATGCCTTGCTGGAAAACTTCGAGCCCGGGGCGCGGACCAGCGAGGTGGAAAACGTCTTGGCCGGTCTTCGGGCACAGTTGATCCCGTTGGTCGAGGCGATCCGCCAGACCGGTCGGCATCCCGACGTCTCGATCCTCGCCCGGCAGTTTCCCGTGGCCCAGCAGGGGGCATTCGGCCGTGAAGCGGCGGCCCGAATCGGCTTCGACTTCAACCGCGGACGCCTGGACGTGACGACGCATCCGTTCTGTTCCGAGTTGGGCCCGAATGACTGCCGGATCACTACCCGTTACAACGAGCGGTTCTTCAACGAGGCCTTTTTCGGCGTCCTTCACGAGGCCGGACACGGGATCTACGATCAGGGCCTGCGCACGGATCAATACGGGCTCCCGCTGGGCGAGGCGGTCTCGCATGGCATTCACGAGTCGCAGTCACGTCTGTGGGAAAACTTCGTCGCGCGGAGCCGGGCCTTTTGGGAGTACTTCTTCCCACGGGCCCAGCAGACGTTCTCCTCGCTCGCCGACGTCTCCCTCGACAGCTTCTACTTTGCCGTCAACGACGTCCGCTCGTCGCTCATCCGCGTCGAAGCCGACGAGGCAACCTACAACCTCCATATCCTGATCCGTTTCGAACTCGAGCAGTCACTGCTCTCAGGCGATCTGCCGACCGACGATCTGCCGGGCGTCTGGAATGAGAAATACCGGGAATACCTGGGGATCGAGCCGCCCACCGACGCCGTGGGCGCGCTCCAGGACGTCCACTGGGGCGCGGGGTTGTTCGGCTATTTTCCGAGCTACTCGCTCGGGAACCTCTACGCCGCCCAGATCTTTGCCCAGGCCGACGCGGAACTCGGCGGCCTGGACAGCCAGTTTGTCCGTGGCGAATTCCAGCCGCTTCGCCAGTGGCTCCGCGAGAAGATCCACCAGCAGGGGCATCGCGAGTCGGCCGCGGAACTGATCCAGCGGATCAGCGGCCGCCCCCTCTCCTTTGAGCCGCTCGTCGAGCATCTCCGGCGCAAACTGGGGCCGTTGTACGGGATTTAGGGTTTCAAGCGATTGTAACCGGGAACCAGCGGGCCTAATCGCGCGCAAAGATGTCCTTTCCCCCTCGCCCTGCCGGCAAGGGGACAGGCAGGACATGCCTCGCTCGCGTTTGACCGATGGCAGGCCAAACGCGAGAACCGTTTCTTGGCTGCCCCGAGTGGGAAACGGCTGGGCGGCACCTAGTCATTGGCGGGAATGCGATGATAGACTGTAGGGACTTCTTGCGCCAAGGAGATATCATGCCCAGCGTTTCCCTGTGTCCTGCCTGTAAGGAAAAAGTTGCGATTCCTGATGGTATAGCGGACAGTGCCATGCTTCGCTGCCCGCTCTGCCAGGCCCAATTCGCGCTACGCGACGTGGCCCTCGATGCCGTGGCAGCTCCGACCGTCCTGGTGCTCGATGAAGCGGCTCCGGCAACCGATGCCGGCGTCAGCAACGAGGTGGCGGAGTCCATCGGGCAAGAGGCCGAAGCATGCGAGCCTGCGGCGGAGTCCGTGGCTCCCGCCTCTGTTGAAGAGCCGGAAGGCGGCCTGCCTGCGGAGGTCGATTCGCTCCGGACCAAGGCCGAGGCCTTTGCGGGAAGTGCCGATCCGTCGGCGGCCGATCCTAAAGGCATTCAGGAGCAGGCGGACGCACTGGGCCAGGAAGCTCAGACGCTCCTTGCTCAGGTTGGTCAGTTGACCGCCGAAGCCCGGCAGGCGGAGGCCGCGGCCATGGCCCTGGTTGCCAAGGCTCAGGGGCACCGGAAAAACGCGGGAAGTGCGATTGGCTCGCTGGCCGACGCCCTGGACACGGTTGCACGGGCGTTCGATGAGAAATGTTTAGCGTTGCAGGCCCAGCTTCCCGCGGAGACGCCCGCGGTTGAAGAAGAAGCGACGCAGGAGACCGTTGAAGAGGCTCCACCGTCGGAGCCGGCCAACGACGAGGCAAACCCCTTGGCGTTCCTCAGCCAGGAACCGGTTGCTGACGAGACGACGGAGACGCCGACGGACGAGCCCGTCGCGGTCGAGGAGCCTGAAGCCGAGGCCGCGGCCGAAGAGTCGAAGCCTGACGACCAGGCATCCGACCCGTTTGCTTTCCTCAAGCAGCCCGAGACGGACAGCACGGAAGAGGCGGCGACGGAAAGCGAAGAAAAGCCTGAGCCGGAAGAGCCGGAACTGTCGGTCAAGGAGACCGACATGTTCTCGTTCCTCGCCGGCATCGATGCTGCGGCCAAGGGAGAACCCGAACCCTCGGCAAGCGAAGCAGAAGCGGCTCCGGAAGAGGCCTCGCTGCCCGTGCCCGAATCGGAAGTCGTCCAAGAGGCGACGGAAACGCCCGCGAGCGAAGCTCCAGCTGAACCGGTAGATCAGGGGACCGAACTGGCGGAGCAGGGGACCGAGTCCCTGGTGGCAGAAGAGGCGGTCCCGGCCGTGACCGAGACGCCGGCTGTCGATGTTGAAGCGATCTGCGCCCAGCTTGAAACACTCCAGGCCGTGGCCAGTGCTCTGAAGGCCAAGGCGGCCCAGTTGCGGGAAGAGGCCAGCTCGCTTGTCGACGAGACCACGGAATACGCCGTTCAGGAAACGACCGAGGAAGGCGGATGGGACGCTCCCTGGCAGGCCCAAGGGGCCGATTCGGCGGCCGGTGCGTTTGCCTTTGGCGAAGGGGCGGCGGACGGCGCTTCCGGTCGGGCGATTCGACCGGGACGGCGTCGAAAAGAAACGAGCATTGTCAAAGAACTCATCGGCATCGTCGTCGGCGGCGTTGGCGGCCTGCTGATCGCCTACTACGGCCTGAACTACTTTGGCGGCGCACGGTTTGACTTCGCCAAGTTCTACTTGCCAGGCATCGCCCACACCGTGAAGCATCGCCCCGCCTGGTGGCCCAAATGGGCCCAGTTGGAAGGCGTGGACACGCCGGAAGAGGCCGACGCGGAGCAGACCGCGCAAGAGGCGGCGGCGATCACGCCTCCTCCCGTGCCCGTGGCGGCCAAGTCGTCGAAGCCCGCCAACAAGCCAACGACCAAGCCGGCCAAAACCTCCAAGCCGGCCAGGCCTGCCAAGCCAGTCAAGAAGGCTTCGAAAGAGGATTCTGAGTTGGCCGCTCCGCTTGACCTGGGGGACGCCCCTGAACTACCGGCCATGTCTGGGGCGGCGTCGGAACTGTCGCCTCCGACGGACCTGATGGTCTCGCCCGATCTGAAGGTCTCGTCAGACCTGATGGTTTCACCCGACCTGGCCGTTCCGGAACCGGCCGCATCCAAGCCGGCGCCGACGAAAGACACGAAGCCTGAGGCGAAACAGGAAGCCGAGCCCGAGGCGAAACAGGAGCCCAAGACCGCCCCGGAAGAAGAGACGAAAGCGGCTCCGGAACAGGAGTCCAAGCCTGCGGCCAAAGAGGCGGCGAAAGACTCAGAATCGAAATCCGCGTCGGCGCTGACAGGCTATGTCGACTTGAAGAACCGGCCGACCTACACTCCCGACGAACTGGCCAAGTCGCTCACGATGGTCCACAAGACCTTCGGCTGCCCGAAGTGCAGTTCGACGGGAAAGGTCGATGGCGCCGCGTGTCCTGAGTGCCAGGGACATCCCCCGGAAAGCCTGAACGAGGAGGCGTATGC
>JBDKTH010001271.1:0-4495 GCA_039680305.1 Thermoguttaceae bacterium
CAGCTGCGTCGGCTCGCGCGACAACGCCAAGGGGATCTCCTACTGCTCGAAGATCTGCTGCATGTACAACGCCAAGCACACGATGCTCTACAAGCATAAGGTGCACGACGGCGAAGCCCATGTGTTCTACATGGACATCCGCGCGGGCGGGAAGAACTACGACGAGTTCGTGCGCCGGGCGATCGAGCAGGACGGGGCCCACTACCATCGCGGCCGCGTTTCGAAGGTCACCGAAGAGAACGGCAAGCTGATCGTACGCGGCGTCGACACCCTGGTCGGCGAGCCGCTGACGGTCGAGGCCGACCTGGTCGTGCTGGCCGCCGCGATGTGCCCGTCGGACGGGGTCGAGGAGTTGGCCCAGAAGGTCAACGTCGGCTACGACGAGTTCGGCTTCCTTTCGGAATCGCACCCCAAGCTGCGGCCGGTCGAGACGAACGCCGCGGGGGTGTTCGTGTGCGGGGCTTGCCAAGGGCCCAAGGACATCCCCGAGTCGGTCGCCCAGGCCACGGCCGCGGCCGGCAAGGTGCTGGTGATGTTCTCCAAGGAGAACCTGACCCGCGAGCCGGAGATCGCCCGGGTCAACGAGACGACTTGCGCGGCCTGCTTCGCCTGCCGCCGGGCCTGCCCGTACCACGCGATCGACATTGCCGAGATCCGCGACCGGAAGGGCGAACTCATTAAACGCACTGCCCGCGTGAATCCGGGGCTTTGCATGGGCTGCGGCACCTGCGTGGCCATCTGCCCCTCCAAGAGCGCTGATTTGGAAGGGTTCACCGAGCAACAAATCTACGCGATGGTGGAGAACCTGATATGAGCGACACCAACGGCTTCGAACCGAAGATCGTCGCCTACGTGTGCAACTGGTGCACGTACCTTGGCGCCGATCTGGCGGGAACGAATCGCCTGGAATATCCGCCCAACGTCCGCATCATCCGGCTGCCCTGCACGGGCCGGATCGATTTCAACCTGCTGGTCAAGGCCTTCGAGCTGGGCGCCGACGCCGTGCTCGTCTCCGGCTGCCACCCCGGCGACTGCCACTACACGGCGGGCAACTTCCACGCCCGGCGGCGGTGGATCCTCTTCCGCCAGCTGCTGGACACCCTGGGGATCGACATGCGGCGGATCCACTTCAGCTGGATCTCCGCGGCCGAGGGGAAGAAGTTCCAGCAGGTGATCCAGGACATCACGGACAAGACCCGCGAACTGGGTCCGTATCAAGCCTACCGGCAGATTTGCGAGGCATGACGATGTTGGACCAGTTACGCCAGACCTGTCGAAAGTTGTTGGAAGAAGGCACGGTGAAGGTCGTGGTTGGCTACGGCCAGACCGGCGGCCTGCCGCCCTATCCCGTCTTCATCACCCGGCCCGAGGACGTCGCGCAATTGGTCTGGAACGACCAGTGCACGGCGAACCTGGTCACCTACCTGAAGCGCAAAGAGATCCGCGCCTTGGGCAAGCCGGCGGTCATCGTTAAGGGCTGCGACGAGCGGGCCCTGGTCGTGCTCGAAAAAGAGTCGCAGTTGGACCGCTCGCAGATTGTCGTCATCGGCATGGCCTGCGAAGGCATGGGCAAGCCGCGTCAGAAGCAGTGCGAGACCTGTGACGTGCACATGCCGCGACTGGCGGATCACGTGATCGGCCAGACGGCCAACGAGCCGGTCGACGCCGATCGCCGCTACGCGGAGCTGGAGGCTCTCCTGAAGAAGTCTCCGGCGGAGCGCATGGCTTACTGGACCAACGAGTTCTCCCGCTGCGTGAAGTGTTACGCCTGCCGGGCGGCCTGTCCGCTGTGCTACTGCGAGCGGTGCCTGGTCGACAAGAACCGGCCCCAGGTGATCGACACTTCGGCGACGCTCAAGGGGAACTTCGCCTGGCACATCATGCGGGCGTTCCACCTGGCGGGCCGCTGCATCGGCTGCGAGCAGTGCGTGCGCGTCTGCCCGGCCGGCATCGACCTGCGGCTGTTGAACCTTTCGCTGGCCAAAGCGGCCGAAGACAACTTCGCCTATCGCGCCGGCATGGATCCCCAAGCCGAACCTATCATCGGAAGCTACTCGCAACAGGATCAGGAGGGATTCATCCGATGAGCGAAATCATCTCCCACGACGCACTCCGCCGTCTGGTCGACACCTGGCTGGGGCAAGGCAAACAGGTCCTCGGCCCGAGCCGCGTGAAGCCCGACCTGGTCACCTACGAGCCGCTCACCAAGTCCGAGCAGCTGGCCCTGGGCGCGGTAATTCATCCGGGCAACACGATCAAAGAAACCGTGTTCCCCCGGCACGAGAAGCTCTATAGCTACCGCCTGCAAGGCAAGCAGATCGAGCTGACCGAGGCCGAAGCCCCCACGGCCGACCAGATCGTCATCGGCGCCCGGCCGTGCGACGCCGCGGCCCTGTCGATCCTCGACAAGGTGTTCAACTGGGACTTCAAGGACAGCCTCTACAACCGCCGCCGCGCGTTGACCACGGTGATCACCCTGGCCTGCAGCAAGTCGGACGAGCACTGCTTCTGCTCGTCGGTCGACTGCGGCCCCGAGGATCCTCGCGGCTCGGACGTGATGCTGTTCGACCTGGGCGACGGGACCTATGAGGTCCGCTCCCTGACCGAGAAGGGCAAGGCCCTGTTCGGCGGCCAGACGAAGTCGTCGGACAAGGTGGGCCGCGCCTGCCCGGCGCCGGAGGCCGTCTTGGACCTGGACGCGGTCGGCCGGTTCCTCAAGGACGGCTTCGAGAAGCCCCAATGGGCCGCCTACACGCTCCGCTGCCTGGGCTGCGGGGCCTGCGCCTTCAATTGCCCGACGTGCCACTGCTTCGACATCGTCGACGAGGGCAACGCCGCCGGCGGCTCGCGGGTGCGCAACTGGGACGCCTGCCAGTTCACCCAGTTCACCCTCCACGCCTCCGGGCACAACCCGCGCAGCGGTCAGGCTCAGCGGCAGCGCCAACGGATCTTCCACAAATTTCAGATCTACCCGGAAAAGTTCGGCGAAGTCCTCTGCACCGGTTGCGGCAACTGCACGCGCAACTGCCCGGTCAGCCTGGGCGTACGCCCCGTGCTCCAGGCGATCGAACAGGACCAGAGCGGAACCAAGTGACCGGAATCCCGACTATGACGAACCTCTACCAACCCGACTTGATGGAAGTCCTCGAAGTCCGGCAGCACACGGCCGACGTGAAGTCGGTCCGCGTCCGCTTCCGCGACGAGGCCCGGGCGAAGAATTTTAATTTCCGCGTGGGCCAGTTCGGCATGTTTTCCGTCCTCGGCGTCGGCGAATCGACGTTCAACATCTGCTCCAGTTCCAACTGGAAAGACTTCATCGAGTTCTGCTTCCGCCGCACCGGTCGCGTGACCGAGGCGATGTGGTCGGTCGACAAGGGCGACACGATCGGCTTCCGCGGTCCATATGGCAACGCCTACCCGATGGACAAGTGGGCCGGCAAGAACCTGATCTTCATCGGCGGCGGCATCGCCATGCCCCCGGTCCGCTGTGCGATCTGGTACGCCCTGGAAAACCGCCAGGACTTCGGCCAGATCACGATCGTCTACGGCGCACGCAAGGTCTCCGACCTGGTCTTTCGCGAAGAACTCGACCTCTGGGCGGAGCACGAACTGGTGCGGGTCGTGCGCTGCGTGGATCCGGGAGGCGAGACGCCCGACTGGAAGGGAGAGATCGGCTTTGTCCCGTCGGTTGTGGAGAAGGCCCAGATCCCGGCCGACAACTCCGTGGCCCTGGTGATCGGCCCGCCGGTGATGATCAAGTTCACGCTGCCCGTGCTGGCCAAGATGGGCATGGCCGACCGCGACATCTACACGAGCCTGGAAAACCGCATGAAGTGCGGCGTCGGCAAGTGCGGCCGCTGCAACTGTGGCCCGGTCTACGTCTGCAAGGAAGGCCCGGTCTTCACGCTTGAACAGTTGAAGCAACTGCCCAACGACTATTGAGCTTTCCAAGGGGATGGGAGTCTTGGGCCGCCCAGCGTGGCGGCACCCGGCCGAGTGGCCCAAAGACTTTCGTCCCCTTGCTCTTTGCGCGGAACGCGGTTTATGGGTGGCATGCCGTCATGGAGCGCAGCGACAGGTCGGCATGTCGTTCGGTCTAGAAACATGCCGACCCGCTGCTGCGCAGCGTGACGGCATGCCACCCAGCCGCGTGGGCAAGTCTCTTGATTCGCCCGTCCCTCCGGGTCATACTCGGTCCTGTCGATGGAAACCTCGAAAGACCGAAAGGGCCCCCATGCGAATCCTGCTTCTGATCCTCGCGTCGTGGACCGTGCTGGCGACCTCGCCGGCAAAAGCGGAAGATCCCCGGATCGAAGTATGTCCGGAGATTACCGGCGAGGCACTGCTCAACCCCGGGATGGGATGGGTCTGTTTTCACTATTCGAACCGCCTGTGGGCCTACGGCTCGCAGACCGAGCCGGGCGATACGCTCCCGTGGTTTCCCGGCACGTCGACGATCTATTTCCGCTTGCCCTGGGCGTGCCTGGAACCCGAG
>JBDKTH010000201.1:0-3291 GCA_039680305.1 Thermoguttaceae bacterium
GGCTGGAAGTCGTCGTGGGCGTCGTGGAGCTTACGGCGAAGGCGGGCGTCGAGGTCGGCTTGGAGGGCGGCGTGCTCGGGACGGCCGACGAGGTTGTCGAGCTGGTAGGGGTCGGTCTGGTTGTCGAAGAGGAGCCAGGGGCCGCTCAGGTCGCGCACATAGGTGTAACGGGCCGTGCGGAGCCCGCGATACTCGCGACCGCCCTGCTTGCGAGTCCATTGGCCAAACGGGGCCGGGCAACTGATCAGCACCGCATCGTCCGACGGGGTCGGGCCGCCGCGCAGGTGGGCGCTATAGTCGAGCCCCTCGACGCTCTTGGGAATCGGCAACCGGCAGAGGCCCACGAGCGTCGGCATCAGGTCGTCCAACCGCACGAGCGTGCTCAGCTTGCGAGCCTGCGTGCCCAGCCCGGCGGGCCAACGGATCACCAGCGGCACGCGGATCGATTCGTCGTAGGGCTGCTGCTTGTTGCGGGCACCGTGCGAGCCGAGCATGTCGCCATGGTCGGAGGCGAAGACGAAGATCGTGTTGTCTTCCAGGCCGGTCTCCTTGAGCGTGCGGCACAACTGCCCCAGGCAGTCGTCCAACGCCGTGCAGTGGGCGTAGTAGCCGGCCAGCATTTCGCGGGCTTTTGGCTGGAACTCCTCAGGGACGTTCGGACGCAGGCGCAGGTCGTCGGCCCGGTAGCGGTCGCGGTAGACCTGGGGCGCGGTCTGATACGGATCGTGCGGCGGGCCCCAGGCCAGATAGAGGAAGAACGGGCGGTTGGCATGGGCGTGCGTGCGCAGGTATTGCTGGGCATCGGCGGTCTGGGCGATCGCGTCATAGCCCTCCCACTGGAGCTTTTCCGGGCCGTCGGCATAGTAGAACGAGCGGTTGTAATTGTGGGTGCATTCGAGCGTCTTCCAGTAGTCGAAGCCCTGGCGTCGCTCGCGGGGGATGAAGCTGGAGCGGCCGTGGCCGTCGAGGTGCCACTTGCCGATGTAGCCGGTGTCGTAGCCGGCCGCCTGGAGCACCTCGGCCAGCGTGACCGCGTCGGTAGAAAGCGGCACGTCGTTGAGGAACACGCCATGCGTCAACGCCCGCTGGCCGGTGAGGATCGTCGCCCGGGCCGGGCAGCAGACGGGCACGGTCGAGATGGCATGGTCAAACCAGACCGCTTCACGCTGCAGGCGGTCGAGATTCGGCGTCTGGACGTTCGTGTCGCCGGCGTCGCCCGTGGCCTGCGCCCGCCACTGGTCGGCCAAACCCAGCACGACGTTCGGCGTCGGGCGTGGTTGCGATTCCGCGCCCGCGGCGGCGTGGGCGACGAGGAGGACGGTGAGCCAAGCCAAAGCGGTGGTGTGCGGGAGTCGTGCCATGATGGGAAAGGACAAAGGACGAAGGGGAATCAAGTCGTTTAGCCCGGGCACTTGTGCCGGGGGGGACTGTCGCTGAACCGAGAATTCCGAGGGTAAATCACTTCCGCCGATACGCGCCCACCGCGACAACGCCGAGCAGCAGGAGGCTGAGGGCGGCGGGTTCGGGAACGGCGGTCAGGGTAATCTGGCTGTTGGTGCCGGTGCCGTAGTCGAGGGCGAAGGTGCCCAAGAGTCCGGCGGGACCGACGAGGGTGTCGAAGGTGTTGTGCGCCGCGTCGAGGCTGCCGTAGCGGAACAAGACGAAGCTCTGGTTGGAGGTCGGCTGAAAACCGCCCAACAGGGAGAGGTCCAGCGTGCCGCCGAGGCTCAACAGGCCGGCGACGATGACCTGATCGTGGAAGCCGCCGCCGTTGCCCGCCGTGGGGCCGCCCAACTCCATGCGGGTGATCGAGCCGGGATCGAGGGTCAAGCTGTCGACGGTGAAAACGCCCGCGCTGGCGCCCGGGGCGAGGATCCCGCCGGCGGTGACTTCGACCGGGGCGTGCAGCTTACCGGTGCCGCCCAGGGTGCCGCCGGGGTTGACGGTGACCTTGCCCTGCGTGCTGGGCAGATAATAGGTCGCCGGCGTCCCATAGTCCCATTCGGGGTTCATCTTCGCGGTTTCGGCATTGAACAGCAGCGTGCCGCCCTCGTTGATCGTCGTCGTGCCCTGGTAGTTGGCCACATTGTTGATCACGAGCGTGTAGTGGCCATCGAGGATGAGGGCCCCGTTGCCATGCACGCCGAGTCGGGCAAACGCGCCGACGCCGGTGGCATCCATGACCGAGCCGTTGACGGTCACCGTCCCCGAGCCGCTGCCACCGAAGACCGTGTCGCTGTCGAGGCGGAGGTTGACGTCCATGAGGATCGGGCCGCTGCCGTTCTGCGTGACCCGGGCCAGCTGGCCGGCCGCGGTGTTCTTCATCGCCAAGGTGCGGTTGTTGTTGTAGAAGTGCCAGCCCGCGGTCGCGGTGGTGTTGACCTGGAGTTCTTTGAGGTAACCGGGATTGGCGTCGTGGATATTGGTCGCATGCGGCGCACGGGAATTGAGGTGTGCGTCGTCGAAGATGACTACGTCGGGATTCGCCGGATCCAGGCCGGGCTTGCCGTTGTAGTTCCAGTTGGCGCGGATCGCCCACCACACGTTGTTGGTCGGTTCATTCACCGGGTCCGGGGAGACGTAGCTGGGATCATACGCGCCGCCGGTGAAGTACCAGGGGTTCGACTGGTAGTTCAACGTCACTTGGCTGTTGGTTCCGGTGCCGTAGTCGAGGTTCCACGACCAATTGGGATGGAGGGCGGGGATCGCGGGGGCGGAGGTCAGGTCCATCGCGTCGAACTGACTGGCGGCCGGATCGAGCGTGCCGTAGGTGAAGAGGGTGTACGCCGAGCCGATGGACGGCGTGTAGCCGGTGGCCAGATTGACTTTGAGCGTGCCGCCCAGGCCGAGTTGATCGGTTACGGCGGTTTGGTCGTAGCTGCCGGCGCCACTGCCAGTCAGGTCGACGGCGGTCCTGGAGCCGGTCTGGAGACTCAGCCCTTTGACGGTCATCGAGTTGACGCTGGTCGTGCCCGGCGAAAAGGTGGCCCCCGCGTTGACGGTGACGTTGGCCCGGAGGTTGCCCGAACCCCCGAGCGTGCCGCCGTTGACCGTGATGGGCTGGAGCGTGACGGGCGTGTAACCAATGACGTTAATGCCGGAATAGATGGGCGCTTTGGTATCGCCGTTGAACAACACGGTCCCGGCATTGATCACGGTCGCCCCCTGGTAACTGACCGGTGCGTTGAACGTCAGCGTGTAGCCGCCGTTCATGGTCAGGCCACCGGAGCCACGGATGGTTTCCCGGTACGAATCGCCGGTATCGACCGTGAAGAGCGTGCCGTTGACCGT
>JBDKTH010000664.1:0-2047 GCA_039680305.1 Thermoguttaceae bacterium
TGCGGCGTGAGGGCCAAGCCCTGTCGCTGGCCGAGAAGTTGTTCTCGGAGATGGCTGACCGTGCCGGGCTCGACGTTGAGTGCACCAAGGACGGCACGGTGTTCGACGGCGACCTGGACCAGTACGCGGCCGTCGTGTCGTACACCTGCGGGAAACCGGCCGACCTGATGAAGCCTGCCGGCAAGGACGGCAGCCCTCCGCTCACGGAGCGGGGTTGGAAGAGGCTCGATGCGGCGGTGCGAGGCGGCAAGCCTTTCGTGGCCGTCCATCCTGGCATCTGGTTGCTGCCCGAGGCCGCCGGTGCCGATTGCCTGGGGCACGGTAGTCAGCAGGTTGCGAGGATCCAGGTGGCCTCGCCGCGGTTTCCTGGCGTGGAGGGTTTTGGAGAGTCGTTCTCCTTGCTGGAAGAGTGGTTCTCCCTGATCCGCTTTGCCCCGGACCTGCACGTGATCCTTGTGCAAGACTGCGAGGGGATGAACAAGGACAAGGCGGCCGATCGTCGCTGCTACGATCGGCCGCCGTTCCCATCCACGTGGGCTCGGATGTACGGCCGGGGACGCGTGTTCTACACCTCCCTGGGCCACCGCGAGGACGTGTGGACGAGCAATCGCTTTGAGCAGATCCTGATGGGCGGGCTGGCGTGGGCGCTGGGCCGGCTGGAGGCCGACATTACGCCCAACCTCGCCCGGGTCGCTCCGCGGGCCAACGAGTTCAAGGAGTCGTGAGACTCCCCAACCGTTGACGGCTTGCGTCAGCCGGCTACTTGATCTCTTTGATGCGGACATCTTTGAACTCCACCCAGAGCGGTTTGCCCGCATTGAGTTGGAGGGCCAGGACGCCGTCGCTGAGCGCCAGGCCCGGGGCGTCGTCGGTGAAATCGAGGATCAGCCGGCCATTGAGATAGTGCTGGATGTGGTTTCCCTTGCCAATGATGACAACGTCGTTCCAGTCGTCCAGTTTGAACAGCTTCTTGAACTCTTCCCCGTCGATCAACGTGCCGGTAACGTGCTTCTTGCCATCTTCGCCCCAGGTGGCTTTCTCGGCGGCGAGGCAGATGCGGCCGCGTTTGCCGCCCTCATCGTAGATAAACCCGGAGACGTTGGGCAGCTTGAACTCGTTGCGAAGTTCGTGCTGATAGCCGCGCACAACCCATTTGTTCCCGACCTTGCCCTCGGTGATGTGCTTCGATCGGTACTGGATCCCCGAATTATTCGTCGCGCTCAAGCGGAACGACAGGCGCAGCTCGAAATCCTTCGTCGTACCACCCTTCCAGATGAGGAACGTGTTGCCGGCGGTCGTCTTCTCGGCGGTTGTTTCGCCGTGAATGACGCCGTCACGCACGGACCACAGCCGCGGATCGCCGTCCCAACCGGTCAGGTCTTTCCCGTTGAAGATTCGCGTCATGTCGGCCGATTCGGCAGGGGCCATTTGCGGAACATCGGCGGCAAAGGCGTTGACGGCAAACGAGGCGAAAGCGAGGAGCATCAAGGAGCGGAGCATCGGTTTCTCCCAAGGGTGAGGAACAGGACTGAACAGCTCAGTCCAACAGGGTTGCGAAAACTTAGTCTCGGGGGTTAAGCCTGAGCACAATAACTTCATTGGCGGCCAGATCGAACTGAAGTCCATCCGGCCGGGAAACGGCGTTCTTTCCGCACAAGCAGGAGAAGCCGCCCGTGACGGCGGCCGTGGCCTGCTGCGGTTGATCGCTGAGGTTGGCGGCGATCAGATAGCGATGCTTGTCGGCGCCGGTCACTTCGACCACCTTGATCTGGGTATCCGGCTCGCTGTGCGACGTCGCCTGCGGATCGAAATCCACGCCCAGCACAGCGCCCACGTCGTACAGCCGTTCGTGGGCCTGGTAGAATCGCTGCTCATCCCGGGCGGGAAGGCTGACGACGTCGCAGTACAGGCTGGCGCCCGCCCCACTGAAGCTCATGGGGATGTTGTGTCCCATGGTGGCGTTGCGCATGCCCGGCCGGAAGAGTGAAATCTCCTCGGCACCATAGATCACACGGACGTTGACGCGTCCGTCGATGTTGACCGCCTT
>JBDKTH010000035.1:0-27486 GCA_039680305.1 Thermoguttaceae bacterium
CGGCTCGGCTGGTGGGCGATGGTGGGGGCGTACGCGGTGGCGTGCGTGTGGACCGTCGTGCGACGGCCCCCGTGAAGTCAATGAGAACCGAATGGCATGCCGCCACGGAGCGCAGCGACTCTCTCGGCATGTTTCGTGGAGCCCAGGGAGACATGCCGACCCGCGGCTGCGCCGTGTGACGGCATGCCACCCGGGAGCCACGCTACGGCTTCACGGCAGGCTTCTTCGGGCCCTTGGGTTCCTGGATCGTGCTGGCGTCCGGGACGCCGTGAATCCCTTCCACGGAATTCTGCTCCACGGCCCAGGCGGCGGTCTCGTTGTCCAACTGGAAGGCCACGTGGGGGCCGGACTCGTTGGCCACCGGATACCAGAAATAGGCGTGGTTGCGACGCAGGAGGGTCGCGTCGGCCGAGTGGGTCACGTGGTAGCCGGTCAGGGCGTCGCGCACCATGTTGAACTCGACGATCGTGCCCAAGACGGCCGAGGCCGGGTTCTTCTGGTCCGGCGCACGGTTGCCGGTCACCAGGACGCCGTCGGTGCGGTTGCGGGCAAAGGAGTTGTGCCGCAGGACGTTCCCCAGGCAGCGTGGGAATTCGACGGGTAGCGACGGATTCTCGCCGCTCGTGACCAGGGCCCCGCAACTGGTCTCCGTGGCCTGCGTGCCTTCGATCTGGTTGAAGTAGAGCGGGCCGATGCCCCGGTTCCAGGTGGCCGGCATCGAGGACGCGAGCGTGGTGCAGTTGCCGTAGAGATAAAGGGCCGGCTTGCGGCAACGCTCGACCACGTTGCCCGACACGATGTTCTCGATGCACGAGATCCAAAGCTGGACGCCGGTCATGCCGTCGACCGTGCGGTTGTCGATGATGTGATTGCGCCAGTAGGCCGTGTGGACCAAAGCGACCGAATCGGGCTGCGGGGCAACGCGCCACGGCTTGTCCAACTGATACGTTTCCCCATGGCGGGCGACCACGCGGCGGGTCTGGCCCATGCCGCGTCCCCGAAGAATCGTCACGAAATACTCGGTCACCGGTCCCTCGGGCGTGCCGTCGTCGGCGTCCGGCGGCCAGAAGGGCGTTTCGTTGCCGGCTGCGTCGTGGGCCAGTTGTTCGCGTTTCACGCTGCCCAAACGCTCGTCGGGCGTCTTGGGAAGCTTGGCTGGAAGGGTCACGCTCTGGGCCTCCGCCCCGGCGAGCGGCCCGAAATAGGCGATCCGCTCGCAGGCCTCGAAGAGGATCATCTCGCCGACGTTCTGATCCGTGCCGGCCACGCCGCCGAAGCGGGCGCGGTCCTCGCGGTTGCCGGCGATCCAGTTGAGATCCACCGAGCCCCGGCCTGTGGAGAGCCAAATCAACCGGCGTCCGGTCGGCCCGCCGCCTTCCGCGCCCGGCGGACAGGCAAAGGTGTTGTTTTCGATGATGCACTTGCGCACCGTCTCGTTGCGTCCGAGGATATAGGCCTCGGCGTTGCCGCCCCAGCGTGTGACGGAGACCAGCCAATTGTCGGCCACGACGCTCCGACGAATGCCGCTCATGAAGATCGGCGCCCGGCCCCAAAGCTCGTTCTCGCGGACCACGGCCTCTTCGGCATGGAACAGCCGGATGCCGCAGTTCTCGCCCCGCTTGCCTTCGCAGTCGCGAACGGTCACCCGTTCGATCCGGCAGCCGCGGAGCCACTCGGGATGCTTGGGGCTGCGCACGGCAATGCCGAGGTTTGTGCGAGGCGTGCCGCAGAGGGTCAGGTCGCTCACCGATGCACCATCGCCGGCAAGCCAGACGACCGCGCTATCACCTCCCGGCAGGTTCCCCTCCTTGCTCTCAAACTTGGTCACCTCTTCCCCTTGCACGACCACGACCCGTTCGCTCGTGGTCGGATAGGGGCTGTCGCCGGGCGTGAACGATGGATCAAGGCTGAAGACCCAGGCGTCGAGGTGAATCCCGCCGCCCTTGACGTTCTGCCAGACGAGTTGCTGCGGGCCCGCGGGAATGTCCATCTCGGCCGCACGGCTCCACTTGAACGTGCCGAAGCTGCCCGTGTTGGGCAGGTTGTCGAGTTCCACGGCCGGGCGGCCGTCGAGCGTGAGCGTCATGTTCTTCGACACGCCCGGCAGTTTCCAGGGGGACATTTCCGTGGCGTAACGCAGCCAGACGTGCCATTTGCCGGCCGCGGGGAAGGGAATCTTGTAGGTGATCTTGTCGCCGACCGTGTGCACACTGTTGGGCCCTTGGTTCCAGGCCGAGGACGACAGGGAAGCCAGCAGCCGGGCCGGATCGCTGGGCGATTGCAGGAGCGTTTGGTCGTGTCCGGCGCCTTGCACGGTCACTCCCGCGGGCACGACCAGCGTGCCGGTCAACTCAATGGGACCGGCCGGGAGTTTGAGAATCCCGCCGCCGACGTCAGCCACTTGGTCGACCGCCTGTTGGAGATCGCCGCCGAGATAGGTCACCGTGGCCGGAGCCGGAGCGGGCTTCTCCACGGTCAGGCTCAGCGGGCCGCCCCAGCCGTACTTGCCGCCCTTGCCCGCGTGAACCCAAAGCTGGCAGGCGCCGGGCGTCAGGTCGTCGGGCAACTGGGCTTGAAGCTCATACTTGTTGGTCGAGGTCACCGTGAGCCACTCGCCCGATTTGCCCGGCTGACAGAGATAGACGAACGCCCGGGCGAAATCGGGGCGTCGGGCCAGGTTGCGGCCGAAGATGCGCACGGTCGCCCCCGGCGTGGCCTGTTCCGGCGAGCACCACCAGGGCTTGGGCGCGTTGAGCACCACGGGCTCGGAATGCAGTTCCCCCTGCTTCGCCCAGACGACGATCGGCCCATCAAACGCCTGCTCGGGGAGCGTCGCGGTCAACGTCCCCTCCTTGACCATCTGCACCTTCGGCTTCAAGGCCCGGCCGCCGGCCACACTCGGGTCCGTTCCCCAGGCAACCACGTCCGCCGTGAGCCGCTCGCCGACGAGTAAGAAGCTCTGGTCGGGCCCCGCGTCTTCGGTGTGGGAGTAGACCAACGGAGCCTCGGCCCCCGTACGGTACTCCGGCGGCGCGTAGGCCGGTCCCGGCGTTTCAGGAGCGGGATTCGGCTGGTCGAGGGCGGCAATCGCGGTGAGCGCGAAGAGGAGCAGGACGTTCATGGTGCATTCTCGAAAGGTGAAACTGCTGTAGGCCGTGTCCCAAGCGGATAACGTAATTCAGAGCCGGGGCGTGCCCCGACTCTGACGCGAGACAATTATACCATCAGCAGATCCGCGGCATCTGCTCGCCGGACAGAAGGTCGAGGATCCGACCGCCGCCCAGGGAGCCGCGGAGCAGGACAGTGCCCGGCCGGGTCGCGGTGATCGTGCCGATGATCGCCGGGTTGACGGCCGCCGGATGCGCCTGCATCACTTCCAAGGCCCGGTCGGCGGCCTCGGCCGGAACAATCGCAATCATCCGGCCTTCGTTGGCCACATAGAGCGCGTCGAGTCCCAGAAGCTCGCAGGCCCCGGCGACCGGCGGGGTCACGGGAATCGACGGTTCGTGAAGTTCGACGCCGACCCGAACGTCGGCGGCGATCTCGTTCACCGCGGCGGCCAGACCGCCCCGGGTCAGGTCGCGCAGGCAGTGAATCTCGACGCCGGCCTGGAGGAGCGACTCGACCAGTCCGGCCAGCGAGGCACAATCGCTCCCCAACGCCCCTTCGAACTGGAGCCCTTCACGCACCGACATGATGGCGATGCCATGCCGGCCCAAGTCGCCGCTTACGAGAACGGCGTCGCCCGGCGTGACCCGTGCCGGGGCGATCTCCACGCCCGGCGGCACGCGGCCGATGCCCGCCGTGTTGATAAAGATTCCGTCGCCCTTGCCGTGGTCCACGACTTTCGTATCGCCGGTGACGATCTGGACGCCCACCTCCGCAGCCGCAGCGTGCATCGAAGCCACGATCCGCTGGAGCGAGTCCATCGGCAGCCCTTCTTCCAGCACGAAGCCCGCACTGAGCCAGAGCGGCTTGGCCCCGGACATGGCCAGGTCGTTTACCGTGCCATAGACGGCCAGTTTTCCGATGTCGCCGCCGGGAAAGAACAGCGGGCTGACCACGAACGTATCGGTCGTAAACGCCAGACGCACGCCGTCCAACTCCAGCACCGCGCTGTCGTGCGGGGCCTGCGGTTTCTTCGTGTCCGCCTGGAACGCGGGCAAGAACATCCGCTCAATCAGTGCCCGCATCAACCGTCCCCCGCCCCCATGGGCCAGTTGCACGGTCGTGTGGTGGTCCAGCGGCACAGGGCAGCTTAGGTTGAAGTCGGCCATCGGAGGGTTCGGGGTTCGGGGTTCGGGGTTCGGGGTTCGGGGTTCGGGGTTCAGGGTTCAGGGTTCAGGGTTCAGGGTTCAGGGTTCAGGGTTCAGGGTTCAGGGTTCAGGGTTCAGGGTTCAGGGTTCAGGGTTCGGGGTTCGGGATTTTCACGCACTGTCTTTTCTGACTCCTGCCCCGTGGCCACTGGATTCGGAACCTGAGTTCTGAACCCTGAACCCTGAACCCTGCCCCCTCTTCCCACTACTGCAAGTGCCTTCGATATCGATAGTATGCCGCGCAGGCGCCTTCCGAGGAAACCATCGGGGCGCCCAGCGGGCGATCGGGGGTGCAACGAATGCCGAAGGCCGAGCACTCGTGCGGCTTCTTGTGTCCCTGCAGCACTTCGCCGGCAATGCACTCGCTCGGCTCGTCGGCCACGATCGCCTCGACGCCAAACCGCCGGCTGGCGTCGAACTCGGCAAACTCCGCACGCAGCATGAGACCGCTCTGGGGAATCTCGCCGATGCCGCGCCACTTGCGGGCCGTGGGCTCAAACACCTTGTGGATCAACTCGATCGCTGGCCGGTTCCCCTCGGGCCGCACGCTCCGGCTGTACTGGATCTCCACGGTCGCATGGCCCGCCTCCAACTGGGCAATGCACATCGCCACACCCTGGAGAATGTCCAGCGGCTCGAAGCCCGTCACGACGATCGGCACATGATACTTCTCGGCAATCGGCTCGTACTCTTCCGTGCCCATGATCGTCGAGACGTGTCCGGCGGCCAGAAAGCCCTGGACGCGGCAGGCCGGGGCGTCGAGCACCGCACAGACCGCCGGCGGCACGAGCACGTGGGAGACCAGCACGCTAAAATTCTTCAAGCCGAGCTTGGCCGCCTGGAACACGGCCATCGCATGGGCCGGCGCAGTGGTCTCAAAGCCGACGGCAAAGAAGACCACTTGCCGCTCGGGATTCTTGCGGGCCAACTCGAGGGCGTCCATCGGCGAGTAAACGATCCGCACGTCGCCCCCTTCCGACTTGACCGTCAACAGGTCTTTTTGGGAGCCGGGCACGCGGAGCATGTCGCCAAACGAACAGAAGATCACGCCGGGCTGCGAGGCGATCGCAATCGCCTTGTCGAGGATCTCGATCGGCGTCACGCAGACCGGACAGCCCGGGCCATGGATCAGGGTGATCTCCTTGGGCAGCATCTCGTCCAAGCCGAAGCGGAGGATCGAGTGGGTCTGCCCGCCGCAGATCTCCATGAGCGACCAGGGCCGGGTCGTGGTGCGACGGATCGCCTCGACCAGGCGTTGGGCCTGTTCGGCGTCGCGATATTCGTCGACGTACTTCATGGTGACGCCTCCCCATCGGGCTTCTCGGACCCGTCCTGGAGCGAACCGACCTCGTCGATCTGTTCGAGATACGAAAAGATCTCCTGGGCCTCGCGCTCGTCGACCTGGCTGATGGCAAAACCGACGTGGACGATCACATAGTCGCCCACCTTGATCTCGGGCGTGTAGGCCAGGCAGACCTCTTTGGCAATCCCGCCGAACTCCACCTTGCCCATCGGCAACTCGTCACGCTCGAAGACTTCGAGAATCCTGCCGGGTATTCCTAAGCACATCGTTCGATTCCTGCGTGATGGTTTCCTCTCCCTTGGGGTGAGGGCTAGGGTGAGGGGAACTGCCATGGATTACGTGATATCGCTTCCCCTCACCCCGACCCTCCCCCGGAGGGAGAGGGTGAACTCGTTTTCTCCAACTCTCTCGCCGCGACGAACACCTGCCCCAGGGCGATCCCGCCGTCACCGGGCGGGACCTGGTGATGCAGGTACACCTGAAAGCCGGCGTCCAACAGACGCTGGCGCACTTGTCTGGTCAGTAGCGTATTCTGAAAACAGCCGCCCGTCAAAACCACCTTCCGTCCGCCCCAGCGGCGAGCGATCGCGACGGCCATTTCCGCCAGTGAACTATGGAACCGGGCACTGATCCGCGCGACTGGCACGCCCGCGGCCCGATCGCCAATCACGGCCCGCACCAACGGCTCCCAGTCGATCACGGCCGGCGTGCCGTCGGATACAGGCAGCGGATAGGCGTCTTCCCGATCGTCCGAAGCGGCGAACTCCAGGGCCATCGCCGCCTGACCCTCGAAGCTGATCACCGCCGGCAGACCGCACAGGGCAGCCACGGCGTCAAACAACCGCCCCATGCTGCTTGTGCGTGGGCATTGGACAGAGCGTTTCAAGACCGAGAGCAACACTCCCAACTCGGAATCTCCAAACTCCGAGCCGGGGCGACACGATGCGGCTTGGAAGCGAGCGTACTGCCCCGCCTCGTCGCCGAAGACCTCAAACAACAGGCCCAAGGCCGAACGGCGTGGCTCGCGCGCGGCGCGATCGCCGCCAGGCAGCGCAAAGGTTCGTAGGTGGGCATAACGACGGAAGTTGGCTCCTTCGCACTCCAGCACTTCCCCGCCCCAGACCGTGCCGTCGGTGCCGTAGCCCGTGCCGTCCCAGGAAAAACCGAGGACTGGACCGTCCAGGCGATGCTCGGCCATGCAGGCGGCCACATGGGCATGATGGTGCTGCACGCGCACCAGCGGCACACCCCAGCCCGCGGCCAGCGACTCGGCGTGCCGGGTCGAGGCGTAGTCGGGATGCAGGTCACAGGCGATCGCCGCCGGCACGACGTGGAAAAAGTCGATCAGATCGGCAATCGCCCGCTGGTAGACGTCCACGCTGAGCACGTTGTCCAGGTCGCCGATGTGCGGGCTGAGCACGACCTGGCCGTCCAGGCTCAGGGCGATCGTGTTCTTCAAGTGTCCACCGACCGCAAGGATTGTCGGCCCGCGTCGCCCCAGGTCAACGGGCAGCGGGGCAAACCCGCGGGCACGACGCAACACCTGGAGACCATCGGGCCCGACCCGGGCAACCGAATCGTCGACAGGCCGCACAATCGGCCGGTCATGGACCAACAGGGCGTCGGCGATCGAGCCAAGCCGCTCCAAGGCGCCTTCGGGCGTAATCGCCATCGGCTCTTCCGAAAGATTGCCGCTGGTGCAGACGACGGGACGATGGAGTTCGGCGATGAGCAGATGATGCAGCGGCGTGTAGGGGAGCATCACGCCCAGGTACGGATTGCCCGGTGCCACGGCCTCGGCGATGTCGCTGGTGCCGTCCGTCTTGCGTCGAAGCAGAAGGATCGGGGCCTGCGCAGAGGCCAACGTCCGGGCTTCTTCGTCCGAAACCTCGCAGCGGCGGCGGATCTCGTCGAGCGACGGCATCATCACGGCAAACGGCTTGTCAACCCGCTGCTTCCGCTCGCGCAGCCGAGCCACCGCCTGCGGACTGGTGGCATCGACGATCAGTTGGAACCCGCCCAGTCCCTTGAGCGCCAGGATCTGCCCAGCGCGGATCGCAGCCACGGAGCATTCCAGGGCTTCGTCTTCCCGCGTGATCTCCGTGCCGTCGTGATCGAGCAACTGGAGCATCGGCCCGCACTGGGGACAGGCGATCGGCTGGGCGTGGAAGCGACGGTCGGCCGGGTTGTGATACTCAGCTTGGCAGGCCGGGCACATCTGGAACATGGCCATCGACGTGCGTGGCCGGTCGTAGGGTAACCGCTGGATGATCGACCACCGCGGCCCGCAGTTCGTGCAGTTGGTAAACGGATACCGGTGGCGGCGCTCGCCCTCGGTGCGGATCTCTTGAAGGCATTCGGGACAGGTGGCCAGATCCGCAGGGATCGTGGGGCGCGGCGTGCCGGACGCCGGACTCAGTCGGATCTCAAACACGCCCGGCGAGCCGTTCTGACACGGCAGCTCGCTCACCTCCAGCGCGGCGATCCGGGCCTGGGGCGGCGGCGAGTGGCGCAGGGCATGCAGAAACGCGTCCAAGTCGGCCGAGACGCCCTGGATCTCGATCCGGACGGTGTCGGCCTCGTTTTGCACCCAGCCGACCAACCCGCGGGAGGTAGCGGCGTTGTAGACAAATGGCCGAAATCCGACCCCTTGGACAATGCCGCGTACGGCAATCGCCCAGCGACGCGCAGCCGGCTTGAGGGTCGGCGGTTGACTCATAACACCGTCGGGGAGGTAGTTATCGAGAAGTGAGCGAAAAACGACCGAGTCCCAGAAGTTAGTGTAGGCTGGCGACGGCGAAATTGTAAGATCCGGCTGGCCAAAGCTTAGCGGCCATCTCAAGCTCCCTATCCCTCCGGGAGAGGGAACTGGGCGTTCACACCTGTTCGACCACTTGCCGACACTTGGGGAGCGAGGCGAGGAACAGGCGGCCGTAGGGCTTGGTGCGGATCCGCGGGTCGAGGATCACGACCATGCCGGTGTCGGAGCGGGTGCGGATCAGGCGGCCAAATCCCTGCTTGAGCTTGATGATCGCCTCGGGCAGTTGGTAGTCGCGGAACGGACTGCCGCCCGAGGAGCGGATCGCCTCCATCCGGGCTTCGATCAACGGACGGTCGGGCACTTGGAAAGGCAGCCGGGTGATGATCACGTTTTGCAGGGCGTCGCCCGGCACGTCCACGCCCTGCCAGAAACTGTCGGTGCCAAACAACACGGCCCGGGGATTCGCCTTGAACTTCTCGAGCATCTGGCTGCGCGGCATCCCTTCGGCCTGGCTGTAGAGGGCCAGGTTTTCGGCGACCAGCCAGGGCGTCAAGGCGGCCGACACGCGCCGCATCATCTCGTAGCTGGTAAACAGCACGAACGCCCGGCCGCCGCTGCGCCCCACGTAGCGGCGCACCATTTCGATCACGCTCTTTTCGTACGAGGAGGCGTTTTCCGACGGGTCGGGCATGCCGTCCAGGAGGATCAGCTCGGCCTGCTCCTGGTAGTTGAACGGACTGCCCAGGCAGAGCGACTCGGATTGCGTCAGGCCGACCCGCGACTTGAAGAAGTCGAACGATCCGCTGCCGGTGGCCAACGTGGCACTGGTCATGACCACGGTCGGAATCTTGTCGAAGAGGTGTTCGCGCAGAATGGGCCCAACGTCGACCGGCGCGGCCGAGAGGTTCGTGCGGCGGTAGCGACGTCCACAGCTCACTTCCACCCAATAGACCGAATCGGCCTGGCGCTGCAGACGCCAGTCTTCCACCATTTCGGCCAACGCGCGCAGCCGATCGCGTGCGGCGACGAAGTCTTGACGCTGGTCGGTCTCTTTGATGGCGTCGGCGTGGTCGCGCAGACTGGCGGCCAGTTTGATGAGCCCTTCGCTGAGCGGATTGCCCACGATTTCCGGCTGGCGCACGCGGCCGCTGCCGCCCTGATGCTGCTCGTACCACTCGTCGATCGCCCCAAAAAAGTCCTCCGCCCGATAACGGCAGTCCATGACCAACTGCTGGGCCGCGCCCAAGTGGTGATGGACCAGAAGTCCACGGTTGGTGCGGTCGTTGTAGAGCTTGCCGAGGGTGTATTCAACCTGGCCGCTCGTGACGCCCAACCCAAGGTGTTCGCCAGCCACGGCCTCAATGTTGTGGGCCTCGTCGAAGATCAGCACATCGTAGTTGGGCAGGATGCTGGCCCCCTGCATGCGCAGCGCAAGGTCGCTAAACAGGAGGGCGTGATTGACCACGAGGATCTGGGCATTGGCGATCCGCCGCCGGGCCCGATAGTAGAAGCAGTCTTTGTAGAGTGGACACTTGCGCCCCATGCAGTTGCCATGGTCGCTGGCCACTTCATCCCAGACCTGCGGCAAGGGGCGAAAATCCAACTCGGCCAACGAGCCGTCGGCCGTCGTCTTGGACCAGGCATCAATCTGGCGAAGTTGCTCAAACTCTTCCGGCTCGCTGAACACACTCGATGCGCGCTGCAAGGCGTTCTGCAGCCGCCGCAGGCTGAGATAATTGCCCCGGCCTTTGACCAACACGGCCGTGAACTCCTCGGGCACAATGCTGCGCAGGAAAGGGAGATCCTTGCGCATCAGCTGCTCTTGGAGGCTGATCGTGTGGGTAGAGATCACCACCCGGCGTCGGGGTTCGCCGTCGACCTTTTCGCCGGCCGAGGCCAGGATGGCCGGCACCAGATAGGCGAAACTCTTGCCCACCCCGGTGCCTGCCTCGACGACCAAATGGCGTTTGTTCTCGATGGCTTCAGCCACGGCCTCGGCCATGGCCAACTGCTCGGGCCGGTGCTCATAGTTGGTCAGCCGTGCGGCGATTCGCCCCGAGGGGCCCAGGATATCACATGGTGAAGACATAGGCATAAGGGTACCAATCGAAGGCCAGAGTGGCTAGGGAAGTCAGGCACCCCCGTTCGAATACGGGGCGGCCACGAGATAACACTCGCTGGCCGCTCGCCGATCAGCTTGGATTGGCCGCATTCTCCTCCATCGTGGCTGACTGATCGACCGCTCCTTTGCCACTCGGTCAGGATGGCATCCAGGCGAGTCGTTTCGACATGGGCCGCTGGGCGTGGCACCAGGTGCAGTCAAGAACGCAAGTCCTCTTCTCTTTTGCCTGAATCCGAGCCGTTTGGCTACTGAAAGACTGACCATCTTGCCCCAACCACGCGGCGCATCGGTGGGAAAAAAGGGCAGCTTGGCCCTCTTTTTGCGGAGGATGACCATGCTGATCGTGTGGTCTACAGGATTTGACGATCGGGAGAACGCCGATGAGAGTGTCAGGACGAAAACTGAAAACACGGATCAACCTGTCTCTTGTCCCGGCAGCGATCATCGCCAGCCTCGTCTTCTTGCCTGCCAGTGCATGGGCGATTAACGGCGCGGGCGGAAGCAGCACGGGCCGGACTGGTGGGACCAGCGGGATTGGCGGTGCTACCGGCAGCATGGGGAGGATTGGAACGGGCAGTACCAGCGGCTCCGGGATTGGCAGTTCAGGCATAGGCACCCGTACGGGGACTCTCGGAAGCAGTGTACCAGGCCTGGGCGGCACGGGAATGGGAACGGGCATCGGAACGACCGGCGGCACGGGAATCGGCAGCAGTGCCCTGGGAACAGGGAGCCCTGCCGGCACTCGAGGCTTCAGCACCACCCCGGGCGTCGGAACGTTCCTTGGAACCGGCAGCATGACCGGCCTGAGTGGGGCCGGAGGCAGTAGCGGTATCGGTGGTGGGTCACCAAGCACGGGTTCGGCTGGCCGGTCCTCCCTTTTTGGCACCGGTGGGACGGGGAGCACCTCCGGTCTGAATCTCGGCACCCGCGTTGGGTCTGGAGGAACGGGAATTGGGACGACAGGAGGAACAGGAACGGGCGGGCTCGGCACAGGGGTCACCGGCGGACGGGCGGCCCTTGGCAATCCGTACACGGCCGGATATCGGGGGACCGAAGTTGGCCTCGGCGACACAGGGGGTGGCGGCATGGGCACGGGGGCCAATGGCCAGGGCGGCTCAGGCGGTCAAATGGATGAATTTGCCCGCGACCAGGAGCGGCCGGCGTTGGGGATTCGCGTCGGCCAGGATCCGCAGGGCCGCGTGTTGGTCAGCGAGGTGCGTCCCGACAGCGTCGCAGCCCAGGCCGGCCTCCAAGTCGGCGATGAGGTCGTGCGCATCGGCGACACGCCGATCCAGTCTTCTGATCAAGTGGCCAATCTGGTCCGTCAATCCCAAATCGGCACCCCGTTCAAGATCGACGTCCGCCGGGACGGCCAGATGGTCAGCGCCACCGGCCGGCTGGGCATCTTCGCTTCCTACTTCGGCCCCTCCGACCTGATGCAAGGCTCGAACCGGCCGGCCCTCGGTATCCGCGTGCGGGCCAATCCCCAAGGTCAACTCGAGGTGACCCAAGTCGAACCGAACAGTCCGGCGGAAGCCGTCGGTCTGCGTCCTGGCGACGCCATCGTTTCCGCCGACGGCCAACGGGTGGGCAACTTCGACGAACTGGTCAATGCCCTGGATCGGGCCAAGATCGGCAGTCCGATCGAGCTCGAAGTCCGCCGCAACGGGCAGACGATCACCGCTCGCCCCACGGTCACCAGCTACGCGGCGATGTTCGCCCCCACTTCGCCAGGCGGGACCGAGCGGCGAGCCGCACGTCAGCCTCTGGAAGAAGAGCAGCCCGGTTCGCCACCCAAGCCGGGCGAGGGCGCTACTCCGGGCGCAAAGCGATAAAGCGGGTTCTCGCTTGGGCTCCGGTTTCAATTGGTCCCTGGGCGGGCTACGGTTCTCTGCTCCCCAGGGATCAATTGCCGGAGATCCTGGTGCTCGTCCGGCACGTTGATTGCACGCTAGTGGGCTTTGACGAACAAGATCCGTAATCAAGTAGGCCCGCCACTGTGCTGCCACGGATCTGGCGGGCCTCGCAAGCTCGGCACCGCCCTACCTTACCGGTTTGGTTCGTCAAAGCCCATCAGTAAACCACGGAGTTCATCCCTCATGGCAGAATCCGACGAACATCGCCACGGCTACGACGATTCCGAACCCAGACGCCGCGCAGGCCTTCGCTCCGATGAACGCGACCCTAACGAACCGGCCGGACCTCCCGGCAGCGCAGGGGGCGGCACGAACATGTCGGGAACGCCCGGCGGCGGGATGGCCGAAGGCGGGTTGGAAGGAACGAACCGCGGCGACGGCTCGCCCGAGGATGTCAATCTCGAGGATGCGTTCGGAGCAGGAATCTACGATGACTTGGGAAACCAACCGGAGGACGAGGGTGGGCCTCCCTACGCGGGCCCCTCGGGCGGCGCCGTTGGCGGAACGCCCGCCGAAAAACGTGCCGAAGGTGGTTCTACCCATGGCGGAATCGCGCCCGGTACCGCCGACCATGGCGATCGGATGCTTGGGCCCAACCCGTCCCAGAAGGACCCGTCCAGAGACAACTTGGAGAATTGAGCTACCAATGAAGCAACTGCCGTGGGAAAACACCGGAAGTCTGCACGGGGGGTGGCGGCAGTTGCTTCATTGACCAGCGACGAATTCCCGGGAAAACCGCCAAAGAACCCACCAGTCCCCCAGTAGAAAGAGAGAATCCGCCGTTGGTCATGGATTGCCAAGCGTCAAAGGCTCGGCGGATTCTCTCTTTCTAGTAGCTCAATTCTCCAAGTTGTTTCTGGACGGGTCCGAAGGAAGATTCCCGCCCCAATCGTCAAGAGGATCGCGAATTGAAGAAGGAGAAACCATGCGGTTGACCGGCTTCGAAGCAATTGCCTTTGCCGAGCGGGAAGGTCTGACGCTCAACAAAGCCGCCGACAACATCGACGAGGCGGTCACGGGACTCTCGATCGCCGAAGCCGAAGCGATCGCCACCGAAGACCCGGATTTGATCTGGCTCGACGTCCCTGAAGCAGAAGCATACGAGCCCCGCAACATGGAACCCGGGCGATGACGGTATGATCGCACCGTCTTCGTCCGGGCTCGTGGAGATGGCGGGAGGATAGAACGCGGCACAAGTGCCGCGGCTAACCGGCTTGTTGGCCCACTTCTTCCGCACAGCGAATGCAATGGGGCGTGTAGGGAAGCACCTCGAGACGTTCATCGGGGATCGGCTGGCCGCATCGGACACAGTTGCCATAGGTGCCGTTGTCGATCCGCTCCAGGGCCTTTTCGACCTGTTCGAGGATCTGTTCTTCGTTTTCCGCCAGCCCGAGCTCGTTGTCGAGCCCTTCGCTGTCCATGGTCCCAAGGTGCGTCGGCGCGTTGCTATAGTCGCCGGGAGCGCGGACGGCTTCGCGCATATTCTCTTCGAGTCGATCGACCGTGGGAATCAGCCGCTCCCGCATTTTGAGCAACCGAAGCTTGTATTTCGACAAGTTGGCCGGATCCATGACAGGCAGCCTTTCTGTGACTCCACGTTGAGGGGCCTCTTGGATTCGTATGACTTGCACGTTGCGGCAAGCATGAGGGAGCACATCTGGTACCGATGCCGTCGTAGTCGGTCGGTATTCTTTGGCGTCGATATGTTTGGCACGTTGATTGCAAGAAAGATTATCTGCATCAGAAGAAACATGGGCTGCCAAGCGCGGCGTAACCGATCGGCGCCTACCGATTGTTCTCGCTTCAGTCAGTTCCCTGCTGGGATCAACCACCGCGTCACGGGGGAAGCGAAGATCCGCCACGAGAAGCCGCGAAAAAATGGCCCATGCATCGGCCAGTTGGTTGCCTGAGTGGTTAGGCGCCTTCCAGACGGGCGACCTTTGAAAGAACGCAAGGCGAGTTAACGTGAACCGGAGGGACCCCACCCGCGTAGAATAGAACGGACCAGTTGAGATCGAAGACGCTTTTTTTCTACTACCCCGCCTCACCGACCGATCAGGCCGAGTCTGCAATCACGAGCGGGGCTCCTCAGCTGGCTGTGGCGAAATCCGAAGCCGGCCGCTCATGCTTCATGAGTCACGGCAGTCGGGGGCAGTGTGAAGCTTCTCCTGGCTCTTGCGCCCCGCTATCGCTCCGCGCCCTCCACGGTGGAGGCCTTACCTGGATGGGAGCTTGGATGCCAACGATCTGTTCGCCAGAACAAGGGAAGATTGACGAGGGAGAGAAGGAATAGACATGCGCAGGAAGGCAAAACCTGAAAATCTTGACCGCGGAGAGACCCCCAGCGGGACCACGGACAAAAAGGGGCCGAACGTGCCGGCCTACGGCGTGCTCGAGCTTCATCCGAAAGGGTATGGGTTTCTGCGGAACCCGGAGAACGATTATCGCCCGACGGCCACCGACGTGTTTGTGGCCGCCTCGAAGATCGAGGCGCTCGGTCTGCGGCCAGGCCTGCTCCTCCGCGGGACCGCACGGCCGACGGGTCCGCAGCAGGGCCCGCGACTGGAAGAACTCTTTGACGTCGATGGCCTGCCGCCCGACGAGTACAGGAACGTGCCCCGCTTCGACGAGTTGACCCCGATCAGTCCGCACCAGTGGTTGCGGTTGGAAACCGGTCCCCAGCCGCTGACCACGCGGGTGATGGACCTGTTGACGCCTTTGGGCAAGGGCCAACGCGGGCTGATCGTCGCCGCGCCGCGCACCGGCAAGACGATCCTCTTGCAGCAGATCGGCCATGCCATTGCGACCAACTGCCCGGATGTCCGGCTGATGGTGCTGTTGGTCGACGAGCGGCCCGAGGAAGTCACCGAGAACCGCCGCCACATCCACGGCGACGTGCTGGCCAGCAGCTTGGACCGCGACGTGGAAAGCCACGTGCGTCTGGCCAGGCTCACCGTGGAACGCGGCAAGCGTCTGGCCGAGATGGGCCACGACGTGTTCCTCCTGATCGACTCGATCACCCGCATGGCCCGGGCCTTTAACAAATGGGTCGGCAACACAGGCCGCACGATGTCCGGCGGGGTCGACGTCAAGGCCCTGGACATCCCCAAGCAGCTGTTCGCCGGTGCCCGGGCCTTCGAGGAAGGCGGCTCGCTGACGATCGTCGCCACGGCCCTGGTCGAGACCGGCAGCCGGATGGACGACGTGATCTTTGAGGAGTTCAAGGGGACCGGCAACATGGAACTGGTGCTCGATCGCCGCCTGGCCGACCGCCGGGTCTGGCCCGCCATGGATATTTCCCGCTCCGGCACGCGGCGGGAAGAAAATCTGCTAGATCCGGAAACACTGCATGCGGTCACCATGCTCCGCCGGACGATGATCACCATGGATCCGATTGATGCCATGGAACGCCTGACGAATCGGTTGACGAAGTTCACGTCGAACGAGGAGTTCCTACGACTGATGAGTGGTGCGGTAGCTTCCCATACGTAGAAACCGCCCCCCTCACCAGTTAAGCTCACTTATCCAAACAACCTATTTTACTGACTTGTAACGAGGCCATACAAAAAAATCCGCAGTAATGGTACTGGACTCGCCGCGAGTTTTCGAAAAGAATAGGAGGACTGTGATTGAACCAACGACACTTCGGTGTCGTATATAAGAAACCGGGTTCGACGCGGTCTCCTTTTGTTGGCCGATACAGAGGGGACGGTGGCGATCCCGGGAGAGTGCTTTGGCACTCCCATCCCCGCCCGATCGCGTCTCCGGCCTTGTCGTGAGATGCTTTTCTGGTTCGCCTTCTTAGGCGCTCCGCGTTGGGCGCGGCCCGATTTGGCCTTTGGGGGGCTTGTGCTTTCGGGCCGCTCCGCACTTTGTCGATTCGACCGGGATCCCTGTCTTGACTGGGTCCCCGGTTAGCGACCGGAGTTGCCTGAAAGTGAGCGAACCGGCCAGAAGGAGGGGGATGTTGAAACGGAACAGAGAAGTGAATTGGGGAAACTGAGGAAGCGATGATTCGCACACGAGAGTACAAGTCTGACGCTGTCCAGACCTATCTGGAACAGATCAACGCCATTCCGCTGCTGACGCGCGACGCCGAGATCCGCGTCGCCCGGCAGATCGAGCGCAGCCGCAAGCACTACCGCCGCGGCGTGCTGGCCACCGATTACATCCTCCAGGCCGCCGTCGATTTGCTCATCGATCTCCGCGATGGCAAGGCCCGCCTGCACGACGTGGTCGACGTCTCGATGGGCGACATGGACGAGAAGCAACGGGTCCGCGACTTTGCCGAGAACGAACTGGCGGCCGTCGAGGAGCTGTTGGCCGAGAACCAGCGGGAATTCCCCCGCGTCTTCAGTTCGCGATGCTCGGCCGCCGAACGGCGCCAGGCCTGGCGGCGGGTCGTCTCGCGGCGGCTCCAAGCGCTCCAGTTGATTGAGCGCGTCCGCCCGAAGGTCCAGGCCTTGCAGCCGGCGATTGATCAGCTCGCCGAGGTCTCGCGGCAAATCGACGCGCTCCGCCGCGAGTGGCGTCAGACCACGGACCGGGAAGAAAAGGCTCAGTTGCGGCATCAGCTCGAGGAGCTGATGCGACTGGCCGGCGAAAGCCCCTCGACGCTCCGCCGACGCCTGGGGCGGGTATCGCGGCACCACCGGCAGTACGAGACCTCGCGACAGGAATTGTGCAAGCATAACCTGCGCCTGGTCGTTTCCGTGGCCAAGCAGTATCGCAACCGCGGCCTGAGCTTCCTGGACCTGATCCAGGAGGGCAATACGGGCCTGATGCGGGCGGTCGACAAATTCGAGTGCTCGCGCGGGTTCAAGTTCTGCACCTACGCCACGTGGTGGATTCGCCAGGCGATCACCCGGGCGATCGGTGACCAGAGCCGCACGATCCGGATCCCGGCCCACGTCACGCAGAAGATGGGCAAGATCTGGGGCGCGACCGAGGAGCTGATCCAGGACCACGACGCCGAGCCGAGCGTCGAAGAGACGGCCGAAGCCGTGGGGATGCCGATCGAAGAGACCCGACACGCGCTGCGCATGCGGCGTCAGCCCCTCTCGTTGGATCAACCGGTCCGCGAAAAGGACGACGTCACGCGGGGCGAGTGGTTGCCCGACTACCGCGAAGGCAGCCCTTCGACCCAGATCGATCAGAGCCTGTTGAAGTCCCGGATTGAAGAGGTCCTCCAGGGCCTGAACTGGCGCGAACGGGAGATCATCAAGCTCCGCTACGGCCTGGGCGATGGTCACGCCTACACGCTCGACGAAGTCGGGAAGATCTTTGCCGTCACCCGCGAGCGGATCCGGCAGATCGAAAGCCGGGCGATGCGCAAGCTGCAGCAGCCGATGGCCGCCGGGAAGCTCAGTGGCTTCCTCGACGACCCGCAACTGTTGGAAGCCTTCCGTCGCCGGGAAGAAGAAGAGCCGGCGTTGGCCGCGACCAGCTGAGGCCTGCCAAACGAATCGAAAGGGCAGCAGTAGACTTTCCTACTGCTGCCCTTTTTGCTTTCTTTGCCGGCTTCCTGGCATGGCGATTGCATATCAGGTCTCGCTCATGAGGAACCGGCTGTTCTCCCGAATGCGGGTGTTTCTGACGACAGGAGGATGGAAACCATGTTTGCGCTACGCTTGTCTATTCCTACCCCCGGCCCTCAGCCCGAGCCAAGTCCCGAGCCACCACCCAAGCCGGGCCCGGTCAAGCCGCGTCCGCCGGCCGAACCCACCGGCCCGGAGCCGGCGCCGACGTCGCCTCCCGGACCAGAGCCGCGTCCAACAGCCGGTGTTGGAGATTTCCGCGGATCTTTCCGCTCTTGGAGTTGCCCCGTTTATGGCTTTTGAACTCACCAGTACCGCGTTTCCCGCCGGGGAAGCCATTCCCGTGCGTCACACGGGCGAAGGCGAGGACCTGTCGCCTCCGCTCCAGTGGATGAACCCGCCGGAAGGCACAAAGAACTTCGAGATCATCGACGACGACCCTGAAGCCCCGGACAAAGTCTTCCTGCATTGGCTGATCTACAACCTGCCGGCGATCACGCGTGAGTTGTCCGAAGGCGTCCCCCGCGAGCCGTCGCTTCCCAACGGCACCCGGCAGGGACGCAACGACTTTGGCGAGATCCGCTATAGCGGCCCTGCCCCGCCGCCGGGAAATCCGCACCACTACTTCTTCCGAATCTACGCGCTCAACTCCGGCGTGAATCTCCCGCCCGGGACCAGCAAGGAAGAGCTCCTGGTGTCGATGCACAATCACATCCTCGCCCAGACTGAACTGATCGGCACCTACGCGGCCAGCCGCGTGCCCCAAACCCATTATTGATTGTCAGGCTGCCGACGGTGAGATCGACCGGCCGTGGCACACGATTGACGATCGATGGAGGCAATCGGCTAAAGCAACGCCACGGTCACCAGACCGATCATCACCAGGCCAATCACGGCCTTGGCCACGGTGCCCAAGAGACGGCCGCGAAAGGCGGCCTTGCCGACGTGCCAACTCTCGGCCCAACTGCGTCCCAACCAGCGTTCGCCGGACATCGCGCCGGCCAGGGCGCCCAGGCTGGCAAACAGAAGCACGGCCAGGATCGACCCGACCACGGGAATCGGCAGGCCGACGAAGACTCCCACGATCGCGCCGATCATCGACCCAACCAGTGCGAGCGCCGCGCCGCGCCGGCTGCCGCCTTCGCGGGCGACGCCGAGAGCCCCGGCGATGAACTCGGCCACCTCGCCCAAGGCGGCCAGCACGGCCAAGGCCGCCACGACCTTCCAGCCTAGCGCGACCGGAGAGTTAACCGGGACGATGGCCGCATAGGCCGCGGCCGCCAAGACGGTCACCCAGTTGCCCGGCGCACCGAACAGGGTTGCCACCCAGGCCGTGACCGCGACGACCACCAAGAGAACTGCCAACAAGTAGTCCACAAGCTTTCCTCGCGTTTCGTCCGCCTCTACCCATTATAGCCCGCCTCCCAACTGGCACAAAAGATGCACGACCAGCTCTCGATACGATACCACGAGGAGCCAGACCATGCGGACTTCCACCTCTTCGCAAACCGCCGGGATTGCCCGTCACACGGCACTGCGAATCGCAGCGCTCGCATTGCTGGCGGTGACAATCGTCGGATGCGGCCAATCCACGGATCCTATAGGGCAGCTAGAGCAGCGGTTCGGATCGGAGCGGGCAGACCACCCGACACCGTTGGCAGGGCCAAGCCAGGAAGCGGCCAAACGGCTGACCGCCGATCGGAGGGCCCAGGACGCAGGGACCCACACCGCCTACCGCCTTCCCGTGGATTCGGTGGGCGAACAATCCGAGCCCCCGCAAACCCAACAATACCAGGAAGCGATCAGTTCAGCCGAAGTCGTCTCCCGCTCGTTCCGTGAAGCGGCCCGCATCGTCCTGCCTTCCGTGGTGACGATCCAACGGACGTCCCATTCCGGCCGCGCGGGCGGCGAATCGGCCGACGCGCCCCTGGATGATTTGTTTCGACGCTTCTTTGACGACCAGCAGAGGCCCTCCCGACGACAGGAAATTGCCTTGGGCTCGGGGGTGATCATCGATAAATCCGGGATCATCCTGACCAATGCCCACGTCGTCGGCACAGGCAGGGGCACGGTCGTCATCCGGCTGCACGATGGGCGCAAGTTCAAGGCAGCCGACATCAAGACGGACACGAAGACCGACCTGGCGGTGGTCCGGATCCATGATGCGGGCGATCTGCCGTTCGCCCACCTGGGCAATAGCGACAAGCTCCAGATCGGCGACTGGGTGATCGCCGTGGGCAATCCCTTTGGATTGTCGGAAACGGTCACCGCGGGGATCATCAGCGCCAAACAACGCGGCCTGGGGATCACCGCCCAGGAAGGCTTCTTGCAGACCGATGCGGCGATCAACCCGGGCAACAGCGGCGGCCCGCTGGTCAACCTCCGCGGCCAGGTCGTCGGCATTGCCACGGCCATCTCCACCACGACCGGCGGCTACCAGGGGATCGGCTTCGCCGTCCCCAGCAACGTCGCCCGCTGGGTCTGCGAGCAGTTGATCAGCAAGGGCGCCGTGACGCGGGCCTACCTGGGCGTCGCCATCCAGGAACTCACACCGGATCTGGCGAAGGAACTCGGCCTGGATGAGCAGACCACCGGGGTCATGGTGACCCGGGTCTATCCCGACTCCCCAGCCAAGGAAGCGGGCCTGAAAACCACCGATGTGATCACCGCCTTTGCCGGCCACCGCATCACCAATCCCCAAGAATTCCAGGCCGGGGTGCAGCAATCCCCGATCGACAGTCGGCAAACGATCGCCGTGCTCCGCAAAGGCAAGTCGCTTGAGCTGACAGTCGTCATGCGCGAACAGCCCGAGGATTTCGGCCAGCCGAGCAACCCCGAGAAGAACGACGAGGAAGAACGCTGAGTTTAGCCCGGTCGCTTGCGACCGGAGGACACTTGGCCCCGGCCCGTTCATCCCTCGGGATTCACAGCCAGGACGACCTCCACCGGCACCCACATCTGTTCCAACGTGGCATCGCGGATCAGGAATCCGGCCGCTTCCAAGGCCTGACGCACGTAGATCGGCCGGCAGTCCATCAGATTGGGAAAGTGCCGGTGGGTCCATTCGAACGCCCGGACCATCAGCCCCGGCTTTCCTTCCCGCGAGATCCCGACCACCACGATTCGTCCGCCCGGACGCAGCACGCGCCGGCACTCGGCCAGCACGCGGGGGATCTCCGGTGTGTCGAACAGCTCCAACGTGAAGCTCATGAAGATCCCGTCGATCACCTCGGTTGGATAGGGGAGCGTTTCGGCATCGCCGACACGCACCTCCACCCGATCGATCAGACGTTCGGCGGTCAACAGGGCTTCGGCCCGGGCGACCATGTTCTCGGAAAGGTCGATTCCTTCGACCCGGCCGTTCGGCCCCACCGCCTCGGCCAACTCGGCCAGGCAGTGTCCCGTGGCGAAACCGATTTCCAGCACATGCTCCCCGGACGCGGCCGCCAGTTTCTGAAGTCCCAGCTCGCGCATCTCCCGTTCCGAACGCTCGGCCAGCAGGTCATAGACGCGGGCGATCTTGTTGTAGTAGGCCTTGCGTTCTTCCTTCGACTGGAAGACCCGCAGCACGTCCGCCTCATGCTCCCCTGCTTGTTTCTCCCCCAAGGCCAACCCCTTGCTTGCGGCGTCGTGGAGAATACCCGAGTTATCGTAGCGTTATGGCAGCGGGGGGCAAGGGCACCGTCCCCCAATGCGCCCGATTTGGCGAGCAAGCCCGGGAATCAAGTCGGGCGGTGCCGAATTCCTTCGACATTTGGCCTTTCGGCATTCTTGGTCGTAACGGTTCTCCACAGAGAGCCTTACGAAAAGCCCCAAGAACTCGCGTTATATCAGCCGCCGCGGGGAGCCTATTGACGTAGGCGTCGTCGACAGCCTACGATGCCTGCCGAGCGACGCTCCTACCGGCCTTAACCCAAGAGGGGGCTGTGATGCCATCGAACCCGAGAACGCCCGTGGCAATCCCGATTATGATCATCATCGTGGGATTCGGCTGGCTCCTGAGCGCCGCCGGCTACGCCCCCGGAATCAACTGGATCTGGACCTCGGCCCTCGCCGCCGTCGGCGTGGCGACGTTTGTGCTCAGCGGCGGCCTCGACAAATTCAGCATCGTCCTCGGGCCGTTCTTTCTGGTCGCCAGCCTGATGTCGGTCGCGCGTCAAGCCGGTTGGCTGAGCGCCGAGTTGGAGACGCCCAAGCTGGTGATCTTGCTCGGCGTGCTGTTGCTGCTGGCCCGCTGGAAGGCCATCCCGCTTCCGTCCTGGTTTGACCCGACTCCCGCAGGACCGAAGTCAGCGTCGGAATCGTCCGGCAAGACACGTTCCACTTGAATTCCGGTTCAGAACGCCGGCGCCACGCCGGTGCCCCTCAGCGCCACGATCTCCCCATTCTGCATTCATCATTCTGCATTTCCCATCCAGCCCGGTCGCTTGCGACCGGAGGCACCAGGGGGACTACTTCTGCGGCGCGCCGAGCTTCTTCTCCAGGAGCTTCACGACCTTGGCCCGCAGTTTGTCCGCTTCGAACGGTTTGACGAGGTAGTCGGTCGCACCGCTTTGGAGGGCTTCCAGGACCTGACCGCGCACCGCCTCGGCGGTGACCATGAGAATCGGCACCTCGGAGTCGTGGCTGCGGATCTGGCGGATGATCTCCAAGCCGCTCTTACCGGGCATGTGCCAGTCGATAAGCACCAGGTCGAAGTCGTGCTGCTTGACCAGGCTCCAGGCTTGCAGTCCATTCGTGGCCTCGACGACCTCCTTCACGCCGATAGTCTCCAAATTGAGCACGATAAACGTGCGCATCAGGTCATCGTCATCGGCCACCAGAATTCTCGCGGTCATGAGTCCCACTCACTGGCAAGTTCCAAGGAATCTTCCCCAGCCCCCTCGTCGTGGTCGTCAGCAGCAGCCTCCAGACGGGCAAGCGATGCGGCCAACACCGTCAATAGCTGCTCGCGATTCACCGGTTTGGTGATGTAGTCGTCGCAGCCGGCGTCAAGACACTTCTGTCGGTCGTCGGTCATGGCGTGGGCCGTCAGGGCGATGATCGGGCCCCGGTAGCCTGCGCTGCGCAGCCGACGCGTCGCCTCATAGCCGTCCATGACCGGCATTTGCATGTCCATCAAAATGACGTCGAACTCCTCGAGCTGGTCGGTGTGCCGGCGGCGCCACCGGGGAAAGACCGAGAGGGCTTTCTCCAGGGCCACCTTGCCGTTCTCCGCCAACGTGACCTCCGCGCCAGCCTTCTTGAGCAGGAAAGAGATCAGCCGCTGGTTGTCGGGCCCGTCCTCGACCAGAAGCACGCGTCCGTGGAGGCGGGTCGGCGTCCGGGGAGGAACCGTTGCCGACGCAGGCGTTTCCCTCGCGTGTTCCACCTCGGCCAATAGCGGCATATGGTCCAGGGAGCCGGGAGTGATCGTCGCCGAAAACGTGCTCCCCACGCCTGGCTGACTGGCCACCGTGATCGTCCCGCCGAGCATCTCGGCCAGCCGTTTGCTGATAGTCAGCCCCAGGCCGCTCCCGCCGTAACGGCGGTGCATCGACGAATCGCCTTGCGTAAAGGGCGTAAAAAGCTTCGCCACGCGGTCGCCGTTGATGCCGATTCCCGTATCGATCACGTCGAACCGGAGCATGGGCTGGCCGCGGCCCCCCTCGATCAACTGGACCACGACCCGCACGCTGCCGGTTTCTGTGAACTTGATCGCGTTGCCGACGAGATTGACGAGAATCTGCCGCAACCGCGTCGGATCGGTGACGACGGTCGCCGGCAGCGGGCCCTCATAGGCGACCTCCAAGCCGAGCCCCTTCGCGTCGGCGCGCACCCGCATCAACGCGAGCACGTCGGCGAGGATCTGCCGCGGCGAGCAGGCGACCTGTTCCAGTTCCAGCTTGCCGGCTTCGATCTTCGACAGGTCGAGGATGTCGTCGATGATCTCCAGCAAAAAGGCCCCATTCCGCTGGATCGTCTTGGCCGCCTCGACCGACTCGGGATGCGCGACGTTGCCCAGGAGGATGTCGGTGAAGCCGAGGATCGCCGTCATCGGGGTGCGAATCTCGTGGCTCACATTGGCCAAGAACTCGCTCTTGGCCAGCGAGGCGCTCTGCGCCGCTTCCTGGGCCTTCTTCAACTCGGCGGTCGTCCGCTTGTGCTGGGCGATCTCCTGGTTGAGCCGATCGAGGCTCCGCTGAATCTCCGAGGCCATCGCATTGAATTGATGGTTGAGGACCCCCAATTCGTCGCGAATCGTCACCGGGGCGCGGACCTGGAGGTGGCCGTCGCCGAATTGGGCCACGGTCCGGGTGAGCCGCTTGATCCGCGTGATCACGTGTCGGCTGAACCACCACCATGCGACTCCGACGATCACGAAACTAAGGATCGCCCGGCCCACGAGCCACTGCTGGGTTACCGCCAGCAGTTGCTTGATCTCCCGCCCTTCGGCGTGGATCGCGGCCATCCGTCCGCCGCTGAAACACTCGACTGCCTGGAGCAAGGCATGCAGATGGCGATCCTTGCGGTCGATGTTGTCCAGGAGGGCCTCGTGGCTTGTCAGCCGTCCCGCCTCCACGTCCTGGGCGAAGTCTACGAAGCTCTCCCCATGGCGGCGGACCGCTTGACACCAGCAGTCCACCTCGCGCTGCTCCCGCTTCGACAGCGGCGCCGTGGCGAGTTGCCCAAGGAGCGACTCCAGCCTCACCTGCGCCGTCCGGTACTCGTCGAGCGTCTTGCGCCGCAAGGCGGGGGTATCCCAAACCAGCCCGAAGCGATTCTCGAGATTGATGGTCAGCAGCACTTGCCGCACGATCTCACTGGCCAGCGAGCTCTGGTTCGCGTCGAGATCGACCGCTCGGTGCGCGGACGCGGAGAGCTGCCGCTGCAACCGTTGGGTCCAGAACGTCGCCCCCAGCACCATGCCCAGCGCCACCACCAGCAACAGGCGGACCTGCCACTGGAGGCCGAATCGCGTCGGAAAGGGCAAACGGGCCCGTGCTGAGTTGGCTGACAGACCCGGGACTACCTGAAGATCCACAACGGCAAAGCCAACGTCACATCGCAAGCTCCGCCGAGAAACCTCAACAAATATAGGATCTTCACGAACTTGGCGAGGAGTTCCGGCCCCCTTTAGCGCTGCGGTTCAAGACCGGTCGTATCGGTCATGCCGATCCAACCGACATGGAATGCCTCCCGGGCAGGGACCCGATCAAGTCGTTCCTTGGACGGCCGCATCGTCATGCGGCTCAAGGCCCCCCGCGCCAGATCCCTTTGCGGCTGACAATCGACTCGACCAGCCGCTGGGCATTCGCGTGGAACACGGCCTCCACGGCATACCGATCGAGCGCAAGCGCCTCGCACCCCTGCTTCAACGCACGAAGGGCCTCGTACACATAGAGGGTATAGCAGGCCTCGACGTCGGGTGGTTTCCGCTCGGTGTTGAAGAAGAACGGATAGCTGGTGTGGTTCCTGCACGCCTCCCCGGCCCATTGTGGGCGGCCCCGCATATACATTCGCGGGTTCTCGCTGCCAAACAACACCCGCCCCGCCCCGAAAACCTTCAGGGCCAGCGTGTGAACCTCCGGGTGGAGCACCGCCGAGTTGTCCACGTACAGCCCCCCGTCGTCGGCCAACGGCGGCAGCCACGCCTCGGCCTCGGCGGGCGTGCGGCAGCCGGCCAGATGCGCGATCACCAGCACGATCCGCGGATACCGCTGGCGAATCTCCCGGATCTCGCCAATCGTCGCCTCGCGCCGCCGGCGAGCCGCTTGCGAAAGATGCAGCGTCACCCAGGCATGATGCGCGTCGAGCACTTCCAGGTGAGGGCGGGGTAGGAAGTCAAAGAGGCTCGTCTCGCGTCCCTGCTCGGCCAGCCGGTGAAAG
This sequence comes from Thermoguttaceae bacterium, assembly GCA_039680305.1. Classification (GTDB taxonomy): domain Bacteria; phylum Planctomycetota; class Planctomycetia; order Pirellulales; family Thermoguttaceae; genus JBDKTH01. The sequence continues at coordinate 25,825 of JBDKTH010000035.1, forward strand.
ACCTTCACTCCCACCACGTTCGGATGGGCCAGTTCGCCAGCCACCTGCTCGGCCGACCACTGCGGGCGAATGACCGCCAGGCGATACCAGCCGCGCCGCACGCAGGCGTCCTGGAGACTCGCGTTGCTTGCCGCCAGGTCGTAGTCGGCAAACGGGTAGCCGAAGGCCAGGCAGCAGAACTCCCGGTGGGGAAAGACCAGTCCGTGGCAGCGCTGCGCATCGGCCGCGCTGATCGGTTCCGCGACCTCGTTGACCCAGTGCTGCCGCCGCTTCTGGTCGGTCATCGGCTGAGTGCGGAACTGGGGATCGTTCACGTGGGTGTGCACGTCGAACATCCGCCGCGGCACCCACCCCTCCAAGTGCTCCTCCCAAAACGCCCGGTCAATGTCGGTATACTGCCAGACGTAGTAGAGGGGCACCGGTTTCATGAAGCACGACTCCGCTGGACGTCGCCCGAGAAGAGATCGCCAGTTGCTCGCCGTGGAGCCCAATGTACCTTTGCTGCCGCGATTCCGCAACCGGGGTCCACATCGCCTTACGGCGTCGTTGGGTGGCATGCCGACTCGCGGCTGCGCTCCGTGACGGCATGCCACCCCAAAGTCACGGCGTAAGACGAGGCGTCGTCTGCGACGAGCCTTGCCACGGCAACGCCCCCCGACTATCGTAACGGTACCAATCCTGCTGCCCAGAAACGAGCTGGAGACGCACGATGCACCGACGCCACTTCCTCACGACAGGCCTCGCCGCGACTCTCGCCGGAAGCCTTGCGACCGATCCCCTCCGTGCCTACGCCGCCGGCCCGGCCGGGGAGATGCCGCTTTCCGACCGCTTCCGCCGGCTGAAGGCCCCGGAGACGGGACGGCTGGCCGTCCAGCTGACCGCCGGCAATGCCCAGTGCTATCCGCTCTACTACTTCATCCCCACGATCACCAAAGACGCCAAGTACCTCATCTACCACAAGGCAGCCGAGGGCCAATTGCAGCTTCACCGCCTGGCCCTTCGCACGGGCGAATCGGTGCAACTGACCCATGCCACGTGCCCCGACACGCAGTGGCGCCCCTGGTGCGTCGACTCGGGGCGCGGCGTGCTCGATCACCGGAGCGTGCTCAACGTAGCCCGGGGGCTGGTCGTCTATTTCGACGGTCGTCAGGTCCGCGCCGGCGACGTGGAAACGCTCCACGACCGACCGCTGTTCGAGATTCCCGCCGACCGCGACGCCTACGGCCAGAACTGCTGCACGCCCGACGGACAGTGGCTCGTCTACATCCACGTTCCCAAGGGGTGCATCTATGGCAAGCCGTGCAAGGGAGCGGCCGTGGTGGCCTACCACTTCGACACCCACCAGCAACGCACGCTCTGCCACGTCGATAGTGCGGTCTTTCACGTCAGCCCCTACGACAACGAGCATTTCATCGTCACCCATCCGGCCGAGCATGAGGGGATGATGCTCACCGATCTGACCAGCGGGCGCTGCGTCCCCTTGCGCGACGGCGACCCGGGCGCGCAAGGCCACCTGGTCCACTGTCCGTGCACCGAGCGGGGCATCGCCTACGAGGTCCCCGGCGTGCGGCGGCTGGGCCTCTACGATCCGCTCTCCCGGCGGCGGTTCGAGTTCCCCATGCCCGACAGCTTCCACTACATCCACACCGGCGCCGATCCCGA
>JBDKTH010000459.1:0-16350 GCA_039680305.1 Thermoguttaceae bacterium
TCGCCCAGGCCGGGGCCGACGTGATGATCTCCAGCCGGCACGAGGCCGAACTGAAGCCCGCGGCCGAAGAGATCCGCCGGGAAACCGGCCGTCGCGTCGAGTACCTCGTGACCGATATGATCCAGCGTGAGGACGTCCAACGGCTGGCCCAGACGGCCGTGGAGCGGCTGGGGAAGGTCGACATCCTGGTCAACAATGCCGGCACCAATCGGCCGCAGCCGATCGACCAGATCCGCGATCAGGACTGGGACGAAGTGCTGGAGTTGAACCTGTCGAGCGTGATGGCCCTGACCCGGGCGCTCGTCCCGGGGATGAAGGAACGGGGCTGGGGTCGGGTGATTCACATCTCTTCGATTATGGGCATCGGCAGCACGGCCGCGCGCAACGGCTATTCGGCGACCAAGGCGGCGCTGATCGGTCTGTGCCATGCCAGTGCCATGGATCTTGGGCCGTTCGGAATCACGGTCAACTGCATCGCCCCCGGCCCGTTCGCCACCGAACTGCCCATGTCGATCCTCACCGAAGAGCACAAAAAGGCCCTGGCCGGCCGCACGGCCATGAACCGCTGGGCCGATCCCGACGAACTGGTCGGGCCCGCCCTCCTGCTGGCCAGCAACGCCGGCAGTTTCATCACCGGCGCCGTGTTGGTCGTCGACGGCGGCGCCACGGCGAAGATCTTCTAGAAGAAATGCAGAATGATGAATGCATAATGCAGAATGAAGGAAGTGGGCGTCACTGCGTTTTCAACTCATCATTCTGCATTCTGCATTCATCATTCTGCATTTCACTATGGCCAAACCTTCGCGACTTTCCACGGGCATTGACGGATTCGATGAGCTGCTCGGCGGCGGACTGTTGCCGGGCACTTTGACGGTGGTCGTCGGCTCGACGGGGATCGGCAAGACGCAGCTCGGCTTGCAGTTCGCCCGGGCAGGGGTGATGCAAGAGGGACGCTCGGGGGTCGTCTTCGACATGACCTCGCGTGGCGACTCGCAGAACCATCTGGAATATGCCCGGCGCATGTTCGGCTGGGAACTGGAGGCGGTCCCGCTTCAGGACACCGTTCCGCTGGACGATTTCTTCCGTCCCGAGCGACGGCACGGCGACTACCTCCATGTGTTCCACCAGAATGGCCGCCGCGTCACGCGGAGCGACCTCGATTTCGACGGCTGGCACGAGTGGCAGGCCGAGGTGGCCCGGCGACTGAATAACTCGATCGCCTTTTTCTATGGAAACTTCATCCAAGGCACACGGCGTGCGGTGGTCGATGGCATTGAGCCGGCTGATCGATCGGCCGACTCGATCCAATTGGAACTATTCGAGTACATCTACCACCAGATCCTGCGCAAAGATCCCGAGTGGGTCGCCCGGGACCTGTTCCGCGAGCAGTATCGGACGAATGCCGAAACGGTCGCAGCTCACGTCTACGACCCGGCGAGCATCGGCTGCTTGTTCCTCTACACGTCGCACGAGACCACGCTCGACGGGATGGTTGAGCGGCCCCTGGATGAAGGGGGCGTGCTGGCCAACGCCAACACGGTGATCTACATGGGCAAGATCCGCGAGGGCACGTTCTTCCGCCGCGCGATGTATGTGGCCAAGCATCGCGGCAGCGCCTGCGCGGATGAGATCATCCCCTATCGGATCACCGAAGCGGGGATCGAGCTGGAGTAAGTCATCCGGTCGCGAGCGACCGGGCTAAACAGATGGACTTGCGCCGACGGAGGGAACGGTATCGAGTTCAGCCCCGGTGCTTGTGCCGGATCGACGAGTCGACCAGTCCGCGGAGCGCGTCGAGCACCAGTCCGCTGAGCACGAAGACCAGATACGCCGCGCAGGGCAGGGCGGCGAAAAAGAGCACTCGGAGCGTGCTGGCCATCGCCTGACGGTCGGCCTCCTCGGCCTGTCCGGCGAAGACCAGATAGCAGGCGTACAAGAGGCGGAGCAAGCCAAAGACCATCTCGACGCCGAATACCATCGGCACACAACAGAGGGCGGTCGCCAGCAAGAACGTCAGAAGTCCGAGGGCTTCCTCGCTCGGCCGGCTTGTTGGCCCGATCGTGATGCCGAGCCAGGCCGGATTCAGGGAGACGAACGCGGCATGCTCGGCGACGATAAACAGCCCTAGACCGTCGAGCACCAGCCAGTAGTTGTCGCTCGCGGCGGCCAGGAGGGTGAACCAGACGAGGGCTGCCACGCCGACCGTGAGGCTTAGCAGGGCGAAGCAGTCGGGCAGGGCGGTGGAGCCCAGCCGGCATGTTCCTGCGAGTCGGAATTGCTCGCAGGTTTCCAAGAATCGGACTGCGGTGTACTGGAGCACGGCCAGCAGGAGGGCCGCGCCTAGCCCGACGAGTGCCCGCTGCACGTTTCCTGTCTGGAGCCCGAGGGGCGTGAAGAAGATGACAACCGTGAGCATCGACCCATACAGGGCGATGTGACCGGCGCGGGCAAACAGTCGAGCCGCCGAATGGACGAGCTGGGGCGTGAACTGCCGCCGGGCGGTCTCCAGAACAACGTCCAGCAGATGACGGTCGGCGGGCGCGGCCGGCTCCACGGTCACTGGTCTTGCCACGCTCGCGACATTGCCATCGGCAGGCGTGGGGAGCGGGAGGGGGGCCGTGCTGAATACCCCCCGCGTGTCGCCCGCGACCGCCGGGCTTTGGTCGTCAAAAAGTCCCTTGATCTCCCTCGCCAGGGTCCATTTCGGCAAGCCTTCCCGCCACACGAAGTCCTCCGGGCGTACCGTGCCGGCCTGGGCAAGCTGCTTGAGTTCGGCCGCCGACACTGGGCCGTACTGGTTGTTCTCGCGGGCGTGATACCACTGCACCGGCTTCATGGGGCTTCCCTTGACGTCTTCATATGGTCTATCGTGACCAGTCGAGCGCCGGTTTGCAAGGGCCCCATCAGCGCTCATCGCCGTGCGTCCTTGGTTTGCGCCGTTGCTTGCGCACACACCCACGCTAGACGGCCCAGCAAGCGGAAGTAGACGATCAGGGTGGCGACCAGGAGTGGAACGGCCAAGACGAGGCCAAATGGGCCAAGGAGATCGACGATCTGAAAGGCCAAGATGCCGGCAAACGGCAGCAATACGCCGGTTTCCACGTAGAACAACGCCCAGGCCCAGAAGGTTTGCCGCAGACTCCGCAGGATCGGCGGCGAGAAAGGGTGCATTGCCGAGCCACGCTCCAACATGGAGACGAGTACGATCGGGAACAGGAAGAAAGCGCTGATCACCGCGCTGAGGACGCTGTCGAAGCCTTGGCCACGCGCAAGCCAGGCCAAGCCCGCCGGAGGCAGCATACTGACGGCCAACGCATCGAGGATATAGAAGGTGTCGAAGGCCCAATCGACAATCACCCCTTCCGGCCAGTTCTCCACCTGGTCGTTCCCCGCCGCCGTGTCGACCACGATGGCCATCAGCGAAGCGGCCGTCACGACGACGAACGCCAGGGTGAAAATCCCTGTCCCCATGCTGAACGTCAGGCCCAAGAATTGCGGAACATAGTCATCAATCGACCCGTAACGCACGGCCCATACCGCACAGCAGGACGGCAGGAGTCCGAGGATAGAAAAGACCAACCAGCGTGGCCAAACACGCGGGTAGAACAGGAAACCGACGATCCCGGAGAAGAACGCGCTGATCGAAGGTTTCGTCTTCGTCCGTACCAGGCGAGACCGAGCCTTCGGTTGGTTGGGCTCCGGCTCGTCCAGGTCCTTGGTCCAAGCGTATTCGAAGATCGGTTGAAACTCCGGAGGGCGGATCGGCGGGCTGTAGGTGTAGCTCGACTCCGCGCCCTCCATCGGGTCGATCTCCGGCAACTTCTCGGGCGGCGGGGGAATGGTGATCGTCGTCAGGCAGTCGGGGCAGACCATTTTTCCGCCCACCTGGTCCAGTGTGGCGTGCAACCGCGTGTGGCAGAGCGGACAGATCACAGGGAAGTGGGTCTGGTAGGCCACGGAGCCGGGCGGCGGCTGTCCCGGGCCTTTGCAGAGCTCGTAGGTTGCCTCGGCATCGCTCGGCGGTTTCACCGGTCCTTCGGGTATCGTCCGCTTGGCCATGGGAAGGACGAGCGATTCGGTCCCGCAGTCGGGGCACTTGAGTTTTTGCCCCACCTGGTCCTCGGTGGCCAGTATCCGCGTGTGGCATACCCCGCAGATCACCGGAATCTGCGTCTGATAGGCTTCCTGGTGCTCGGGAGGCGGTTGCCCGACGCCCCAGACCGGATACTCGGCGCTGGTGTCGGCCGGCAGGGGGGAACGCTCCAGCGTGGCCGGCTCCGAAGGCGGAGGAACGAGGGCCTTGGTTCCGCAGTCCGGGCATTCGACCGTTTGGCCGACCTGATCTAGCGTGACATACATCCGTGTCTTGCACAGATCGCAGACCACGGTGATGTTCGTCGGCCCGGGCTCCGGCTGCCCGGGATGGTCGCTGACGGCATACTCGGCCTCCGGGCCGTGGTTTCCCGCCCGGGCGGCGGCTTCTTCGGCCGTGGGCACGGGAAACACGAACTGGCACCGCGGGCAACGTCGCTTCGTGCTAACCTGCTCCGGCCGGGCAAAGAGTCGCGTCTGACAGCGGGGGCAGCCGAAACGGATCGCGTTTCTCGGTTGTTTTGCCACAGCATGCACCTCGTTGGTCCGTCCCCCCTCAACTCCTATTATAGCAGGTGCCGCCATTTGCGGGGCGATGGTGGAGGGGCGATTGCAGGCGGTCTTCCCTTCCGCCTTGCCGTTCCCATCGCAAGATTGACGCTATTCCCCCAGAGAGACATGATGCAGGAGTGGAGAACGTCGGAAATGCCTAGCACGCAGTCTGTTACGACCGCTGATCAATTGCTCCAGGCACCGGGGCAGGGACGGTGTGAACTCGTGCAGGGAGAACTGATCATGATGACGCCCGCCGGCTATGAGCATGGACGGGTGATTGGCGGCCCCGCTACAGCTCGCACCGTCCGCCCAGGGCTTCTTCATAGCGGGCCCAGAGGGTATCGCCCACCTCAGGAATCGCGTCGCAGAAACGCCAGACCAGCTTGTGCAAGTGGTTCCAGTCGGTCGACTCGAAGCGGAAGGTCAGGGCCGATTCGGTCACCGAGCTGCGCACTAGGGCCCATCCATCGGGAAAATCGACCCGCACGCCGTCGAGCAGCGTTTGGGGATAGTGCGGCCAGGCGGCCCGAACCTGTTCGAGCGTGGCCGCCACTTCTTCCCGGCCGAGGGGCACTCGCAGCTCGGGCGTCATGTAGATGGCTGGGCAGGAACGCCGCAGTTCCGACAGCGTCTTGCCCGATTGGGCCAGGTGGCTGATCAGGCGGCAGGCGGTGTACATCCCGTCGTCGCTCCCTTGAAGCTCCCGGTAGAAGTAGTGCCCGCTGATCTCGGCTCCGAACAACGCGTGAGCCTGGAGCATCCGCGTCCGAATGAACGCATGCCCGCTGCGTTCGGCCAGGGGGACGGCGTCCAGCTCCTGTGCGGCTTCGGCAATGCGATCGGAGAATTTCGAGTCGTAGACGAACGGCTGGCCGGCCAGGCTCGGCCCGAAGCTGTGCAGCAGGACCCAGGTGGTTTCCTCGGCGGTCAACGGCACGCCTTCGTCGTCGACAAACGCCACCCGGTCGCCGTCGCCGTCAAAAGCGATTCCCACTTGTGCCCGCTGATGGTCCACGGCGTTGGCGAGCTCGTCGAGAAACTCTGCGTGCGAGCTGTCGGGCCGGTGGCCGCCGAATGTCGGGTCGGGCTCGTCGTGGATTGCCGAGAAGAGCGAATGCGGGAATACGGCCTGCAGATACCGGCGTGCCCGATAAACGTTGCAGCCGTGCATCGGATCGAGCACGACACGGCACTCCGCCTGTTGCCATTCGACCCAGGTCTCCTGGAGCCAAGCCACGTAGTCGAACGACACATCGAGCGTGCGCGGCTGGCTCGGGCTGCGGTCGGACGGGATCGCGGCGGGGCGATCGCTCTCGTCCTCCAACAGGGCGACCTCCGCTTCTGTCGGCGGACGATCGCCGATGATCCACTTCAGGCCGTTGATCTCCTCCGGGTTGTGCGACGCCGTGACGATCGCACAGCCGGCCGCCGCCAGCCGGCGTTTGGCGTGGTAAACCATGGGCGTGGGCAGAATCCCCAAATCGACGACATCCACCCCGGTCGCAGCCAGTCCTTCGACCAGGGCGGCCAGGAAGTTCGGGGTAGAGCTGCGCATGTCGCCTCCCACCACGAACTTCTCGGTCGCGGCGACCTGGAGCCCCAAGATCCGTCCCCAGTTCCGGTACAATTCGGGCGTCAAATCGCCGTTGGCCCGACCGCGGATGTCACACGGTTTGTAGATGCTCAACATACCCTCGCTCTTCGAGTTGCTCGCAGAATTGTTCGTAGCTCGCCCGGTAGCGTTCGGCCCGGGCAGGATTCGGCGTGAAGGTCCGCTTGACGTGCACCATTCGCGCGACGGCGGCGGCCCAATCGCCATTGCCGCTGGCGGCAGCCAGAACCGCGGCCCCAAAGGCCGATTCGGGGACGGCCGGACGATGGAGCACGCGGCCGGTGACGTCGGCGCGGCACTGCATCCACACGTCGCTGTGGCTCCCGCCGCCCGTGCTGTAGACCTCGCCGCCTGACGTGCCGGTGGCCTGATCCAACACCTCGTAGGCCAACCGCTCCACCAAGGCCACGCCTTCCAGGCAAGCGGTGTAACGTTCGACGTCATCGGCCGGCTCCGGCACAAAGAACCCGCGGGCCGCAGACGCCAGGAAGGGAAACCGCTCGCCCGTTCGCACCAGAGGATAGGCCAGGCATTGGCCGGGCATGCGCTTGGCCGCTGCCGCGTCCATGGCCGGCAGGTCGGCCTCGGGGAACCATGTGTCGATCCACTCGCCGCCCGTGTTGCTCGCGGCCCCAGGCAGCCAGAGGCCGCCGGGCAGCTTGTGGCAGTAGATCAGCCCCTGCGCATGGCGGCAGATCTGGCGACTGATCCCTTTGAAGACGAGCGTTGTGCCCAGCGTGGTGTTGTAGTCGCCCAGACGCCGAGTGCCGGAGGCCAGAAACGCCGCCGTGCCGTCGGTGAGTCCGGCAACGACCGTCAGCCCCTCGGGCAACCCCGTCGCACTGGCCGCCTGAGGCGTGACGGTGCCGATCCGCGTCCCGGGCGCGACAACGGCTGGCAAGCGGCGGCCGATGCCCAAGAGATCCTCGATCCACGGCGGCCAGCGGTCTTCGGTCAGATCGTAACCGGTTTTCAGGGCGTTGCTATGGTCGGTGACTCCTAGACGACCCGTCAGACGTCCCGTAACATAGTCGGTCTGGTGGACGAAATAGGCGGCTTCGTTGAACGTAGCTGCTTCATGTTGCCGCAGCCAGGCGATTTTCACCAAGGCGAACGAGGAATTGAAGCGATAGCCATGCTTGCGGCAGAAATCGCCGGCCGCCTCGCTGAGCGACTCGGCCTCGGCTTCGCCACGGGCGTCATTGTACATCATCGCCGGGCGTAGCGGCATCTCGCCGGCATCCAGGACGACCAGCGTGCCGGAAGTCCCGTCGACGGCGACGGCCTCCAATTGCGAGGTCGAGTAGCCCGCAGTACGCAGTCCCGCGATCAGTTGCGACGTAACCCGGCAGACGGCCTCCCACCAAGCCTCAGGTGGCTGTTCGTGCACGCCTTCGCGAGGTCTCGTGATCTCATGGGCGAGCGGCACGGCCTCCTGCCCGATGACCTGCCCAGCTTCCGTGACCGCCAGCGCACGGACGCCGCTGGTGCCCACGTCGATGCCGAGGAATATGCGAGTTTGCTGGTGCATGTCGGTTTTCTCCCCTAAAATCATACGCCAGCCGAACAATCCGCCAAGGGTATTCCGTCAGCACGTCGCAAGTGGCTTCGTACCACCGAATACGGCTTCCCGGTGTTCCTTCCAGAAGACCTCGACACCACCGAATCCCGCCTGTCGGGCCAGTTCCAGGTCCTCGCGTAACGTGAGCGGCTGGTCGTGGTCCTCGGCTTCCAGCTGATCGAGGAATGTCCGCGTGGTCGCCCCATCGACGAACCGCGGGTCGCCGCCCGCCGCCCTCGCCCGGGCGACAATGCCTGCCACGCGGAGATCCTGAATCCGTCTTTCGATCGCCGGATCCGCAGCGACCACGAGGTCCGCGTTGAGCAACCAGCCCCCGGGCCGCAAGAGCTGGTTTGCCTGGCAAAACAGGCGGAGCTTCTCGGCCGGATTGAGGTGATGCAGGGCGAACGAGGAAAACACGAGATCCAGCGAATCGGGACCGAGCACCAGCGACTCGAGCTCGCGGAAGTCGCCAACCAGAAACCGAACCCGTTGGACCAGCGGGCCGAGCCGCTCCTCGGCCAGCCGGATCATCTCCGGAGCACCGTCGAGAGCCACCAGGGTCGCTTGGGGAAAGGCTTCGAGAAAACACCGAGTGAAATAGCCCGTCCCCACGCCCAGATCCAAGGCCAGAAGCGGAGCATCGGCGGCAAAGGGGAGCACTTCCAACGCGATCTGGACCATCTTCTCGCGATTGGGATGCATCAACGCCATGTTGGCGTCGTAGACGGCGGCACGTTCGGGAAGGTTGTAGGCCGTAATGCTGTTGTCGGTCATGGCTTATTCGTACAACTCCAACAAGGCGGCAAAGGCATCACGTAGCAACGGCATCGCGCCCGGATGACTGGCCACCAGGGCGCCGACCTGATTGGCAAAACCTGCCTGCGCGGCCAGCGGCCAGCCACGCAGACGGCCATAGATCAGGGCCGCCGTGAAGGCGTCGCCGGCGCCTACCGCGTCGACCACGTGGACTCGTACGCCCGGGCAATCGATCACGTCGTCCCGGCCGACCAGTAGACACCCGTCGCCCCCCCGTGTGATGCAGACCGCCTCGACGCCGAATCGCTCTTGAAGGGCACGGGCGAACTGCCGGTGATCGCTCGTCCCGAATCCCAACAGTTCCCCGAGCACGTCGACTTCATCGCCATTGAGCTTGACGATCCGCGACCGGGTCAGCGACGCTTCGACCCAGGAACGTTCGTACCACTTCTGCCGCAGATTGACGTCGTAGACCACCAGGCACTCCGGTCCGGTCGCCTCCAAGGACTGCTGGATCGCCTCTCGCGATACGGAAGATCGCTGCGCGAGGGTGCCGAAGCAGACCGCGGCCGCTTGGGTGATGAGCGACTTCCACGCGGCATCCAGCTGGAGATAGTCCCAGGCGACCTGCTCGTGGATCACGTAGGTCGGATGGTTGGGCTGGGACGCATCTACGGTGACCGTGCCCGTCGGATGCTCGGCGTCCCGCTGAACCCACTCGGTCGGAAGCCCCTGCTGGGCGAGGAAGGCGATTAGTTCGTCTCCCAGCGCGTCGCGGCCGACTCGCGAGCAGACGACGCCCCGACAGCCGAGCTGATTGGCCTGAAAGGCCACATTGGCCGGTGCGCCGCCCGGCCGACGCGAATCGGCAAAGCAGTCCCAAAGCAGTTCTCCCAGGCCGACGACGATCGGTAGTGTAGGTTGGTTCATCAGAGGTCAGGTTGTGGATGGAAAGTGAATCACGCCGTTTAGCCGTGGCACTTGTGCCCGGTTGTCGCATGCACCGCTTAGAGCAGCGCCGTGCTGAAATACCGCTCCGCCCGGTCGGGAAGCACGGTGGCGATGTTCCCGGAATACTTCTTGGCCAAAGAACGTGCAGCCCAGACGTTCGCCCCGGAGGAGGTGCCGACCAACAGTCCGCAACTGCGGCTCAACTGACGGGTCGTTTCGATGGCGTCGTCATCACGGACCTCGACCACTTCATCGACCAACGACACGTCCAACACGGCGGGGATGAAGCCATCGCCGATTCCCTGGATTTGGTGCAGCCCAGGCTCGTGGCCCAGGAGGGCCGAGACGTTTTTCGGTTCCACGGCCACGACCTTGACGTCGGGCCTGCGTTCCTTGAGAAACTTGCCCACGCCTTGCAGGGTGCCTCCGCTTCCCACGCCGGCTACGAATACGGCAATGTCACCGTTCATCTGCCGCCACAATTCGCAGGCCGTGGTCTCGTAGTGGCAGCGGGGATTGTTCGGGTTTTCGAATTGCTGGGGCACAAAGATTCGCGGGTCTTCGGCCGCCATCTGACGCACTCGGTCGACCGCCCCGCCGATGCTCTCGTCCATCGGCGTCAGAACCAGTTCGGCCCCCAGGGCACGGATGATCTTCTTGCGTTCTTCACTCATCCCCTCGGGCATGACGATCCGCACCCTGTAGCCCTTGAGCCGACCAACCAGGGCCACGCCGATCCCCGTGTTGCCGCTCGTCGGTTCGCAGATGATCGAATCGGGCTTCAACCGGCCGTCGCGCTCGGCGTCTTCGATCATCGCCCGGGCAACACGATCCTTGATGCTGCCACCAGGATTAAGAAACTCGGCCTTGGCAAAAATGTTCTCGCCCTTCAGGCGGAGCAGGGGGGTGTTTCCGATCAGGGTAAGGATACTGTCAGTGAGCATAGCGACGGCAGGGGAAATGGACTGGGGGGCCTAAGTAAGCTAGAAGACATTTATACCGCGCCGGCCCGCCCAAGTCACCGGAGATTTCGAGGGCCTTGGTCTGCCCATGCTCCAAGTGAGGGACACTGAAGGAACGGGCCTGGTGCTTTCCCGGGGTGGCGGGAATGTCGGTGGAAACCTCTTGGGGCGAGCTTCCCCAAAAAGGATCGCAAAAACGTGGTAACCCCATGGCAATTGAGTTATAATCGCTCCCAACTGGGATCGGGGGTACGATGCCAACGTCGCTTCAGCAGTTCGTTCGAAACCTCTCCCGAAGCAGCCTGATGTCTTCGGCTGAGGTGACGGCTTTTCTTGATGGCCGGTCGCCCGAGTCTTGCCCGCAAGAAGCGGAGTTGCTGGCCGAGGAACTGGTTGCCGCCAAGAAGCTTACGCGGTATCAGGCGAACGCCGTCCTCCAAGGAAAAACCAAGGGCCTTGTATTCGACGAATATACGGTTCTCGAAAAGCTTGGCGAGGGCGGGATGGGAATTGTCTTCAAGGCCCAACACCGCCGCATGAAGCGCATCGTGGCGATCAAGATGCTCACCGGTGCCCGCTTGAAGTCGCCCGAAACCATTAAGCGGTTCTATCGGGAGGTCGAGGCAGCAGCCCGTCTTTCGCATCCCAACATCGTCGCGGCGTACGATGCGCGCGAGCAAAACGGGGTCCATTACCTCGTGTTGGAGTATGTCGACGGACGGGACTTGGCCACCTTGCACACGCAACAACAGGAGCCGCTGGGCATTGGCCAAGTCGTCGGCTATGTTCTCCAGACCGCGCGGGGGCTGCGGTACGCGCACAAGCACGGCGTGATCCATCGCGACATTAAGCCCGGCAACCTCCTCGTCGATCGCGAGGAAGTGGTCAAGATTCTCGACATGGGGCTGGCTCGTCTGGATGAGACGATGGACGTTGGCGAAGGGGGGGGCGATTGTCTGACGAGGCAAGGCCAAGTCATGGGGACTTGCGACTACATGGCGCCGGAACAAGCGGAGGACGCTCACCGGGCGGACCATCGCTCGGATATCTATTCCCTGGGGTGCACGCTCTACCGGCTCCTGGCCTGTCAGCCGATCTATCCAGGCGATTCCTTCATCCAAGTGCTGCTCGCGCACCGCACTGCGCCGATTCCTCCGCTGAGTTCCGTGCGGCCCGATGTGCCAGCGAGGTTGGAGGCCGTGTTTCAGAAGATGGTGGCCAAACGGCCGGAGGACCGCCAACAGTCGATGGACGAGGTGATCGCCGACCTGGAGGGCTGCGTCGCCAGTCTCTCGTCGGAGCGGGACTCGAATGATTTCAGGTCTGTGCCGTGCCCCGCGGAGAAACCGAGGGCCGCCCCCGCGGCCTTTGAGGCGACGGTAGACTATGGGACGGTAGACTATGGGGCTGAGCTGACAGGGGACTCCGGGGTTCCCCTCGAGGCCGCTCCGTCTGCTGGTCGAAGTCGGCTTCCGCTCCTGGCGCTCGCTGTCGCGGCGGTGGGCTGTCTGGCCGCCGCCTTGGCGGCAGCCTTGTGGTTGATCGGCTAACTCGGCCGGGTCCTTACGGCCTCTTGCCACGCAACACGGCCAGCGACTTTTCGAAGAACTCCTGCTCCGCCGTCAGCCCGTGGGCCTCGCCGAATGTGGCGAGTCGTTGAAATCGCTTTTGCGGATCAGCTTTCGTCGCCCAGAGGAGTTTGGCCAGGCAGACCGGACAGAGCCACAAGGGCTGGCGATCCGCTTCGGTCAGGTGGTTGGCTGCGCACATGTTGCACTCGTAGTAGGTGCAATGGTGCATGGAGAACATGTGCCCCGTCTCGTGCGTGGCGATCTTCAGCGTACGACGCAGGCAGAGGCGGAAGGAGTCATCGCTTTCATGCGGATCGCCGAGGCCATGGATTGACCACACGCCCACGCGATGGCTGAGCGAGGCCTGTCCGAAAACGAAATTCCATCCTTCGCCCGGCCAGAGGTCCGAGGTGGTGAAGGCGATGAAGGCCACCGCGTCTGCCGGAAGCCGAGGGTAGAGTACCTCTTGGAGCACGTAGGTCGAGAGGATCTGATTCGTGCCCCACTCCGGATGCCTGCGCCGGGCTTTGGCCGGGATCAGATCCAGCGAGAGCCCCTCGCGGATCTTCACCGGCAGGTGGAAGTAGATCCCCATGTACTCGGCCGACAGCTGGATGATCCGCTCCTGCGTCGTGGTGAAGGTGCCCAGCGGCTGGACATAGATGATTCGGCGGGCTTTGTCCGGCGTAACCGGACGGCTGCGGAGGTACTGTCGATACGTCTGGCCCGGCTCCGGGTGCGTCGTGCGCCAGTCGCCCGGCTGCGGCGGGCCGAGCCTCTTGTGTAGCGGGATCAACCTCTCCAGCGGCGAAGGGACCATGCCCTCGGGCGATTCGGCCCTGACGCACGCACCACCCCAAGCAATGGTGGCCACGATTAGACCGACAATGGGAGGAGCGAGTCGATCGTGCATAGCTGCCTGGTTGAGGGCTTAAGGACAACGAGTTGGCCTGAATTCGGATACCTCACCGGGTGGGTGGGGGCCTGCCTCAATTCGGCCTTCCGTTCACTTGCCGAGCAGCACCGCGCATGAAAAAAGGACTTGCGATCTTCATCGTAAGTCCTTTTTTCATAAGCAGCGAGGACGACGGGACTCGAACCCGCAACCACTGGATCGACAGTCCAGTACTCTAACCAATTGAGCTACGTCCCCGGGAGCGTCCGATGCAACAAGGACGTCCTAGATATGGCTAAGCATATCACAAAAAATGAGATCGACAAGGCCTCACGCCGGCCATGAACGTTCGTTTTTCATCTCAAGATTCACGATTTGGTGTTACACCAAAAGTAGCGGTAATAGTGGATGTAGATGGAGGGGGGCGTTTACTGGCCGTGGGGCAGGTTGGCTTGATAGGGCGGGAGGGTAATGGTGAAGGTGGCGCCGTGGCCGGGTTCGCTGTGGACGGTGAGGCGGCCGCCGTGGAGGGTGACGATGCGCCAGCACTTGGAGAGGCCGAGGCCAAGGCCGCGACCCGCTTGACGAGAGGAATAGTAGGGGTCGAAGATGTGACGCCGTACTTCGGGCGGAATGCCGGGACCGTTGTCGGAGACGCGGATCTGAACGCTGTCGGCGTGCCGGCTCAGGGCGATCTCGATTCGCCCGTTCTGGCCGATCGCTTCCAGCGAGTTTCGGCACATCGCCCGAAGGGCCATGTTGAGTTGAGCCGGATCGGCCTCAATCTCCATGGGGCCTGGGTCGCCGGTGCGCTCGATGGTGATGCCTTGCTCGGCGCCCTGCGGAGCAAGATCGGCGATCACGGCATCGACCAGCCCGGCCAATTCGACGGAAGCCAGTTCCGGGCGCGGTGGTCGGGCAAACAGACGCATGTCGGCGATCATCTCGTATGCCCGTTTTACTTGGGCGTTGATCAGGGCGAGTTCCCGGCGGCGTTCCGGGTCGGTTTCCTCGCGGAGAAACAGCTGGGCTCGGCCGCCAATGATGGCCAAGGGATTGTTGATCTCGTGGCCGGCCCCGGCGGCAAACTCAGCCATTGCCGCTAGCTTTTCGGTCTCCAGGGTCTCTTGGAACTGATTCTCCAGGCGAGCCAGTCGTCCCAAGCGGGTCATCAGGGCAGGCAGGCGGGAGCCTGGCCCAGCGACGGCTTCCAGCCACCGCTGACGGCCCTCCAAAGCCTGCTGGCGGCAGGCCGATGGCGAGAGGTCGAGCGACGGCGCCGGCCGATCGCCCGCCAGAACCTCCAGGGCTTCCGCGATCCAGGGAGCGGCCGGGTGGTTGTCCAGCCTGGCCAGCCAATCCGGCAGGCAGTCGGTGGCCCAGGACGACTCGTCCGAAGCGGCCAGCGTCAACCACGGCCTCGCATTATGGAGCAGCCCGAGAAGCTGGGCCTGCTCGCCTGCTGTCTGGCCTTGCGGTTGCGCGAGGCGAGACGCCAGGTCGGCTACCTGCAGGCTGACGGCCACCTGGTCGGCGTACTGTCCCCGCTTGGGCGTTGTTGGGATGTCAGACTCTGCGGAGCCGGGCTCCCATTGGAGCAGATCGACTGCACGGGGCTTGAGCCAGAGGGCCACCTCGCGGAGGCTTTCGGGGCCGGTCAACTCGCCTCGGGCTCGGCAGATCGCCCAGAGGAGCAAGGGTGGGTCGGCCGCCAACTGCGAGGAAATCGCGGCAATCGCCTCGGCCGCATTGTCGCAAAGCATGGCTTCGGCCAGCACCGCGGCCGAACGCTCCGCCATGGGGAGAACCCACCTGTGGGAGCCGGAGACGAGTGCAGGGAGGAGACGCATTGAGGTGAACCGTGCCGAAAAGCCAGGCACGGCCAGAGGAAGCTTGTCGGGAAAACGACTCCGCCCGCGGCCGGCCCTGTAGTCAAGCTACACGACGACCGACCGGCCACGCCGGCCTGCCCAGGAGACCTGTGCCGCGGGCATCCTACCCTGGCAAGCACTCCCACTCAGGCGGTGACCGTCTCGATTTCCAGCAGCTGGCACATCCGGCTGATCAGACGCTCGACCTCGAACGGCTTGTGCATGAAGTCGTCGGCGCCCGCCGCACGAAGCTCGCTGACCTTGTCTTCTTCGACCATCCCGGAGATGCAGATGATGCGGACGTCGTCCATTTCCTTGTCGTTGCGGACTCGCTGGCAGACCTCTTTGCCATTGATGTCGGGCAGCATGACGTCCAGGACGATCAGGTCAGGCCGATAGTCCTTGACCATCATTCCGGCGTCAAACCCGTTGTTGACGCTGCGAACTTCGAAACGGCCGTCCCGCTCCAGCACGTCGGTCAGCAGTTCGACCAGTTCGAGGTCGTCGTCGACTAGCAGGATCTTGCGCTTCCCGCTCTCCAGGGCATCCGTGGGGATGCCGTTGTCACGCATGAAGTTAAACAGCTGTTCGCGCGGGATTCGGCGGAAGCGGCTTCCCGGCACCCGAAATCCCTTCAGCTGCCCCGAGTCAAAGCAGCGAATGATGGTTTGCTGGCTGACCTTGCAGATCTTGGCTGCTTCGCCGGTGGTGAACACTGTCTTCATTGCCATGGGTATCTGACCATTCCTCTTCCTAGCAACTACTGGAGCTAGTGTCAGCGAAACTCCTAGACAACCGTCGGCTTGTCGTGTAGAAGTCTCTAGGCCTCCGTGTCAAAAACTGATGGGAAATAACCCCTGGGTTCGCGGGTGTCCGCAGACTCTTCACCCCCCGGAACTCCCTGAAAACGCTAGGCTCTTCCGGTTCTGCCGACTTTACCGAATTTGCCAATTGACGCAATTATAACTATCTTCCCGTGAGTGTCAAGACAGTTCTGTGCTTCGTAACGTCCTGATAATTAAAGGGTTACGACGCAATGGCAAACGCAATACGGCGATCAGGCGTTACAACCACCACTCTTTCTCGGCCCCACCTTCAAGCGTGAAGGTCCATTGCCGACCCCGTCTGCGACGCCTTATATCCTCGCTATGGTAACAGGCTTGGATAAACCGCCCCAGCTTCCAAGGGCCTTTAACTTGCCCAGAAAGAAACGTCGCGACAAGAACCGCGCAGCGTCGGCGACGTCCAAACATCCGTGAAAAACCCGGATCAACGTGCGAGGCATCGGCACACAGAAGATAGGGTGATCACATGTCGTGTTCGTCATGGTTGACGTCTGCCTCCACGTGATGCGAGTCTCGCGCGTCGCGCTTTCTGCCTTCCAGGTGCACCATCAACACGGCCAGATCGGCGGGCGTGATCCCGCTGATCCGTCCGGCCTGCGCTAAGTCGAGGGGGCGGATCCGCGAGAGCTTTTCGCGGGCTTCCGCGCGAAGATGGCGAACCGTGGAAAAATCGAGG
>JBDKTH010001022.1:0-2526 GCA_039680305.1 Thermoguttaceae bacterium
GTGTGCGCGCGGTGCCCTGCAGGAGGGCGTGCTGTCCGTCAAAGTCGGCCGGCGTGAAACGCAGCGGCTCAATGAGCTTGGCCTTGTAGACGACCAACTGCGTTCGGAAGTAATGGCTGGGGGATTGGATCTCGACACCCGCCTCTTGATAGGCCCGCGTCGGGATGCCGACGTAGCCGCCGGTCTCGTAGCCTTCCATCTCGTAGGTCTTGCCCATTTCCAGTTTGGGAAGCGTTTGGCCTCCCACAATTCCCTTCTTTCCCCACTCGGTGCAATAAGGACGTATCGAAATCTGGATCTCCTGTTGAAATGCCCGCCCCTCGATTCTCTGGGCTCGCAGGTTGGGGCCTCCTTCATAGCCTTTAAACGGCCCTTCTACAACGACGCCCTCGACCTGGACCACCTCGCCAAGCGGTGCGTGGAGCTTTCCCACCAGGCGGTAGCCCTGGCCAAGTTGCTCCACCGGTATGTGCTGAGGTTCCGCGGCGTCGAGGATAGCCAGACTGCAGAAAAGGTGAACCGGGAGCAAATAGAGCGGAGATCTTGTCATTTGTGTGTTCCTCACCAACGAACCACCAGCTCGACGACACCCTCACCAGAAACGCCAGATACTCCTCCGCGGCGTCACCTCCACGCGGAGTTCGGCGGTCTCTGGGGATGCGTACGGGTTCTCGTTCATGGGTCTGTTGCTCGTAACGATGGATGACCCGTGCACACTCCATCGCCCATCTCCACCAAGAATGTCTGCCATTCGGTCAAGCATCAAGCAGTTCAAACCGTACACGACACTTCACGAAGATCATCCGGGTCGGCTTCTGAAGCTCAGGCTCTGACTCCGCAGCAACCCCAGCGGCGGCGAGAACGAACCCACCCCCCATCGCGAAGCGAGACGAATCACCGCCCCAGTCTTCATCTCCAGAAAAGCCGGAACTCCTTTTCGCCCATCCACCCTCCTCAGCGTAAATCACCCGTCCGAGTCTGCCACTCATCGTTGCGGCGAGCCTCTGGGCCTTATCCCGAGCATCCTGGAAGGCCATCGCAAGTGCCGAGGCCTTCGCTTCACTCGATGCGTCGAACTCCGGTTGCCGCATGTCGACCGTCACCGTCTTCCGTTCCTTGTTTCGGGACTGCAACGGTTCGAGCTTCTCAAGCGCCCGATTGAGGCGAGCAAAGTCCTTGACTTTGAGGAGAATCCTTCTTGCGGCATTCTGCCCAACACTCTTCTTCCAATACCACGGACGATAGAAATCGGTTCCTCCTTCGACAATTTCTTCCTCCGTGATCCCAGCGTCGTTTAGGGCAACGATAGCATCCCGAGACAGTTCAGAAACCTCGGCGAGGGCCGTTTCATCCTTTGAGGCACGAACTTCCAGGACTACCGCCGCGATGAATCGGGATGCCATCTCCTCGAATTGGCCTTCCCCGATGACTTCGATGTAACGATCCATATCCCCCTTCCTGGTCGGTGTGGCGACCTTCCCAACGGTTCTCCTGGCCACGCTGTCCGTACTGAAGTAACAGGCGTCGAGCGACCAGTGAATTATCCCTCGCCTCGGCTCCCTACACAACACTCAGCGGCATGCCCGACGAACCTCAGCGGGCGGGCGGGGTTGACGCCAGCCCAGTACTTCGTTGCCTTAGCCCAATCGCCCACTTGATCGCCCCCAGGCCGCCGATCGCGACGAGGATTTCGCCAAACACCACCAGCCACTGCCAGACCGTCAACCAGCGGGCATCCAGCTTCATTGTCCCGGAGGGAAGCGCGACGGGAGTCAGTTGCATCATGGTGATCTGCATGGCAAGGTCCGCCAGGATCACCAGGATCGCCCCAGTTGCCATGGTCAGCAAACACCAGTGGCGCGTTCGCTGCCAGTGGAGCAACGCGGCCGCGGCGAGGATGGCCCCACACCCCATGGAAAGCCAAGGGATCATGCGGTACACATAGTAGACCCACGCGTACAGGGCGAGAAGATTTGGCGAAGCGATCATCTGGAACCTCCCGTGCGATCAGCGGTTGGGCTGGTCGCTTCCGATGAATGAGACGGATCGGCCGGTTCAACCCTCAATAGTTGATGGCTCGCGAAAATATCCTGAAACCGCGACTTCGCGGCCTCGCCGAGATCAACACGCACGGTTTCGCATTGCCATGTCGAGTAGACGCGGGCGATGCGGTTACGGTGAGGCCCGGCGATGACTTGCACCAGGTCACCAGGCTTGAAAGGCCCACCGTTCCGTAGCCCTTGCTCCATCAGGATGGAGCCAAACAGTATCCACGCCGCTGGGATTGACAGGACTAATCCTGTCACCAATGACAATCCAAGAACAACAACCACCAGCCCCGCCGAGCAAATGCTATCGAACGCGTATCTCAGCGGAATGGAGCGGAGCACGCCCACGGCAAAGACGACAGGAAAGGCGCACAGCCAGATTCGCTCTGGCCAATCACTGGCGATCAATCTCTGCCGCCTTGTCGGAGTTCGCGCCGTCATGAGCCTGCCGAAGTGTTCATCCAACGCTAAGCCCCCC
>JBDKTH010000750.1:0-24116 GCA_039680305.1 Thermoguttaceae bacterium
TCTTCTACGTGGGCGAGGGCAAAGACAAGAAGAGTGAGCAGGAGTTCAACTGGATTCACAAATTCACGCCGGACTTCGTCCCCGTCGAGAAGATCAAGATTCCCGGCAAGACGACCTACGGAATTCAGGCAATGGCCTTCGCTGACGGGTTCTTCTGGCTCGGAACGTACGGCAAGGACCGAACGTATCAGTGCGACGCGCAGCTCAAGATCATCGCGTATCACGGGGTCGATGTCTCCATCGGCGTGTTCGGTCTGCCGAAGGGGAAGAACGGCGAAATCCGGCTGATGGTTGCACGAAATGTCAAGAAAGACAACGGGCGCTGGACTGCGTCTGCCGCGCCTGCCATATTGAGAAACGGGAGACTCGAATGGGAGGAGTAATGGCGACATTACTGTGACGGCGGAGACTTCCATCGCCTTCTGGCCGAAGCAGCGGAAGTGAATGTCGTCATCGGACGTGTGTCGATCGCCAGCGTGATGGAGGATCAGCCACACCTACTGCCGCGAGGGCCCTTGGTCTTCGTACCATAGCACCTTGTTATTCCGCCCGGCGCTGACGACGATGTCCAATTTCCCGTCACCATTGATGTCAGCCGCTACGATGGCCTCGGCCCGCCGCAGTGCAGCTTCCAAATGCGTCTTTATCCAACGGCGTTGGGGCACTTCAGCCTTCAGTCCCGTCGGATCTTGTCGGTCGGTTCCGATGGAAGCCGTCTGGCCCAGATGTTGCGGAAGCGAACCGCGGAGCCGTGTTGTTGGAGCTTGATCGGGCCGACCGTGTCGTGGCAATCGTAGGTCGGCACCGTCTTGTAACGGGTGCTTCCCATACAGGCCGTGTGGCCTTGAACCAACACGCCGTTCCAGAAGACGGTGAAGTACGCCGGCGCAACGAGCTTGTCCTTGTCAAACCGTGGGGCGATAAACACCACGTCATACGTCTGCCACTCGCCCGGCCTGCGTGCGGCGTTCACCAAGGGCGGGGTCTGGCCATAGATGGCCCCGGCTTGTCCGTCGGCCTTGTGGATGCTCTCACGCGATTCGGTCACCTGCAATTCATACTTGCCGAGGAAGAAGATCCCGCTGTTGCCCCACCAGGAATGCAGCTTGGTGTCGGGCGAGGGAGGCGTGGCCCACTCGATGTGCAACTGGCAATCGCCGAACTTCTCCTTGCTCAACAGGTCGCCCGTCTTGAGGATGTTGATCGAGCCGTCTTCCACGCCTGCGGAAAGGTCGCCCTTCTTGCCTTCCCATTGCGAGAGGTCTTTGCCGTCGAACAAGACCACGGCGTCGGAAGGGGCCTGGGCGCACGTCGTCCCCGGAGTGACCACCGGCGGTTGCGGTCGGTTTCGATCGTGGACTCGCCAGGGCGAATTCGGCAGAAACGGCGTGTCGGTAAATCCCAAATTGCCGTCTTCGGCCCCCCGGCACACGACGGCCGGAAAAATAACCGCGATCAGTACGGCTATTGTGTTCGATTTTAACTCGATTATCTCCTTCTCACTCTGGCCGGACATGCCAGACCATGATAAGAGGCTACTGGATGGTCCAAGGAGCCAACCCCGGCTGCCCCTTGACCAGCTTGTTGGCCTCGTCGTCGCCAGGGAACTGTTCCTTCACCGGATCCCAGGTGAGTTTTCGTCCCAGCAGGCAGGCGATGTACCCCAACTGCGGCACCGTGCTCGAGCGATGGCCCACTTCGGCGTCTTCCAGCGTCCGGCTGTGGGATCGGATGCATTCGATGAAGTCGATCTTCTCGTTTCTCAACAGGAAGGGGAAGTCTTCGTACTTCACTTCGGCCGCGAGGATCGACTTCGGTTCCGCCTCGATCCGATTCGGGGCCCGCCAGGCGCGGACCCAGCCATCGGTCCCCTCGAACAGCATGTACGACTCGCCTTCCGGGTACGTCTTGCGCCCGATGAAGTGCAACTCCACGCCGTTGGCATACCGATAGCGGATCTTGAATTCGCCGAGAACGTTGTATAACTGGTTCTCCGGTGGAAGATCGCCGCGGCCTTCCACCTCGACCGGCCCGGTGAGTTCCGTGTTGTTGCCCCACTGCACGATGTCTGCCGGATGATAGCCCCAGTTCGAGATCATGCCGTCGCAGTACAAGCGGTTGGAATACCAGCCGGGCCGGCCGAACCGCTTCGGCGGATGCACGCGATCTTCCGTGTACGGCCTCCGCTCCACCGGCCCCTGCCACATCTCGTAGTCCAATTCCTCGGGCACGGGCATCGGCGTCACTTTCGGCTCCGGGACCGGATAAATCGGCACCGAGATGTGAATCTTCTTGAGCTGGCCGATCTTCCCCGTGCGAACGAGACTCACCGCCCGGAACAACTCGGGCTCCGAGCGGAAATTGCTGTCGGTCCGGAAGATGATGTCCGACTTGGCGGCCGCATTGGCCAGCACTCTTCCATGGGCGATCGACATCCCGATCGGCTTTTCGCAGGCGATGTGCTTGCCGGCCTTGATCGCGGCCAGCGCGATCGGCACGTGCCAGTGGTCGGGCGTGCTGATCATCACCGCATCCACGCGCGGATGGTTCAACACTTCGCGAAAGTCGGTCGAGCGAAACGTGTCCTTCAACAGGGCCATGTCCCACTTGTTTCGTTTCGCCACTGCTGCGACCGACGGATTCCCCTCCACGTTCAGTCGCCAGCGGTCGACGTCGCACAGGGCCACGGCCTGGCAGTAGTCCGATCGCATGAAGGACGACATATTGGCATGCACGGCCTGGCGCCCCACGCCGATGAATCCGATCCCGATGCGATTGCTCGGCGCCGTCTTTCCGTCGGCCCCCAAGGCGGAGCCCGGCACGAACAGCGGCAACGTCATCGCACTGCCGGCCACGATGGCCGTGTTACGCAGGAAGCCGCGTCGCGTAAGTCTGTCGGAGGACGGCGTCGTGTGGGCACGTGACATGATGTTGTCCTTTGGTTCGGGATGCTTCTGGGGATAAACGGAACGCGGGGAACGAAGCGGCAGATCGCAGTCAGACGGAGCAGTTCGCGTTAGTCACTCGGCGTCGGGACACCGGGTTTTCTCTTGTGCGCGTTGCAGGCGTGCAGGCAACGGCCACAAGATATTGTACCCCACGCGCACGTTGCTTGGAACGGGTCACGCTGTGTTTTGGCGGCCAGATAGTCCTCGGGCGTGACTTCTTGTTTCCTCTGGCGCGATGCGGCACCTGGTGTGTATCCTAGGTGTATCATCGCACGCGAAACGTTGACAAGAACGAAACACGCACATATTCTGACGTTTTACGCAGAACGCCCGTCCGCCCCGACGCATGCATCCGACCTCCCGAGGCCCACGGCATGAAACGATCTTGCCCACCGAAAGTCGCTGTTCTGATCAACACCTCGACCGGTTGAGGACAACGCCTGATCCGCGGCATCATCCAGTACGCCCACGAGCATGGCCCCTGGGCACTGTGGATCGAACCGAGCACTTTTCAGCCGGAGATCCACGTTCTCGACGGATGGCAGGGGCAAGGCATCATCGCGCGCGTGGCCAGTCGTGCGATGACGCGGCATATTCACAGCACGGGCCTTCCCTGCGTCAACATCTCGGCCATTGACGTGCCCGGCGCCACGTTCCCACGCGTCATGCCCGACTTCAAGACCCTCGCCCGTATGGCGGCCGAACACCTGCTCGACCGCGGCTTTCAGAACTTCGCCTACTATGGCCCGCAACAGCGATCCCTGGTCCGCTACCACTACGAAGGATTCGCCCAGGCCCTGCGAGCGGCCAACCGCGTCTGCATTCCCTATCGCCCCGGTTCCAGGCAGCCCGGCCTCTCGCCGTGGCTGGCTCGGCACACCGACCTGGTTCGCTGGGTGCAGTCGCTGCCCAAACCGATCGCCGTGCTAACGTGGTTTGTGGATTGCGGCCGGGACGTGATCGATGCCTGTCGGGAGGCCGAGATCCTCGTTCCCGAGGAAGTCTCCGTGCTGGCCTGCGACGACGATCCGCTGCTGTGCGACGCCTGCCTGCCGCCCCTGTCCGGCATCACGTCGAGTTCCGAGCAGAGCGGTTATCAAGCGGCCGCCTTGCTCGACCGGTTGATGCAGGGTAACCGCCCTCCGAAGCGGCCGATCCTGATCGAGCCGACCTCGGTTGTCTCCCGCCGTTCGACCGACACACTGGCCATCGACAATGCCGACCTAGCCCAGGCCATCGCTTTCATCCGCACGCACGCTGCCCGGCCGATCCGCGTGACCGACGTATTGCGCCGGGTACCGTTTTCCCGCCGGCAGTTGGAGCAGGAGTTTCAACGAATCCTCGGCCGCTCCCCGGCGCAGGAGATCCGCCGCGTCCACCTGGAGCGTGCCCAGCGACTCCTTACCGAGACCGACCTTCCGATTCCCACGCTGGCCTCCTCCTCCGGTTTCAACTCCCCGGAACATTTCGCCCGGATCTTCAAAGCCCAGTTCGGCCTCTCTCCTCTCAAATACCGCAGCTTAGCCCGCCGAAACCTTCGGCGAGAAACCGAGGGCTAGTGGCCCTCGCAGTAAATCATGCGACGTATTGGTGTCTACAATACTTGGAGAAGCCAGCACTCCAGGAATTGGAGGCGATCCGATGCGTGGTCGAAAACCCCGTAAGCATCGTCCCCAGCCGTGTGCGTATCTTCGTGTGAGGGGCGCCTCCTGTAGCGATCTCTCGCAAGCTTATTGGGAGTTGAAGTTCAGGTGCAGGTGGTCTGACGGTCATGGCAGGACCTTTGGCAATTGGCCTTCTGACTCCAGGAATTCCAAAGCGGCGTCGCCAATGCGTGCCCGCGCCTGGTACTGCTGTGCCTTCCGCCCGCCGCCGACCATCTGCGGGTGATTGCGATTGGTCAACACGATGACGTAAACCTGCTTCTCCGGATCGATCCAGACGGATTGCCCCGTGTGGCCGCTGTGACCGTAGGCCTTTTCCGACAGTCGCTGGGGTCGGTGCAGGGACTGCGGATCCATGTCCCAGCCGAAGCCGCGGGGCGGCAGCGATGGGCCAAGCTGGTTGCCGGTCATTCGGCGCTGTGATTCCGGCGACAGAATGCGGACGTCGCCGAACCGACCTTCGCCGAGCATCATTTCGCAGAAGCGGGCCAGGTCGTTTGCCGTGCTGAATAGGCCTGCGTTGCCCACCGGCCTTTCCGCGAAACGCGCCTGCTCGTCCTCGATCTGACCAATCTCCGGAGCCCCGCTCGGAACCACTCGCGGCCCGGGACGCAACGGACCGAAGGCCGTGTCGCGCATCCCCAAGGGGCCGAAGATCCGCGATTGGCAGAACGTATCCAGACGTTGACCGCTCGCCTTTTCCACGATCCGGCCGAGCAGAATCATGTTCAGGCAGGAATAGTAGTAACGCGAACCCGGCTTCCATTGGGGTGATGCGTGGAGCATCTGTTCCAGCATCGCCTCCCCGCGTGCCCGTCCGTGATACTTGGCATTGTCGAAGCCGGACGTGTGCGTCGCCAGTTGATCGACGGTGATCGGGTCGATACCGCTGCCGGAAAGGTCCGGTAGCGCCCGGTCAATCGGCATGCCAAAGCGGACCGTTCCATCGTCGACACAGACGCCGAACGCGGTGGCGGTGGCCACCACTTTGGTCACGCTGGCCAAGTCGAAGATACAGTCTTTCTGCATCGGCACTTTCTCGGGAACGATGCGGGCATGGCCAAACGCTTCGTGATAGAGCACGCGTCCCGGTCGTCCGACCAGGAGCACGACGCCGGGAAACAGTCCGGCGTCGATTTCCCGCCATACGGCTCGCGGAATCGCTTCCGTTGACGGGCTGCCGCTTGCTGGGAGTCGAGGAGCGGCCGCCGAGACCGCCGGATCGGCGGCCAGCGACTTCAGTGGGATCGTGGTCAGGACGCAGTGATGTTTCTCCGAGGTGTAGACGACGTGCAGATTGCCATCCGCTTCAACCGCGCATGGGTAGGACCATTCCGGCCCAACCCTCAGCGCCGGGGCGTAACCGTCGCGGATCTTCCATGTCTTGACGAACGTCTTTTCGCCGGGACGGCTCACGGCGATCACCAGCAGATCTCGATAGCGGCCGGTGGGAAGGTTGCACAATAGATAGCGCTGCCCCGTGCTGAGGAGGCCGGCATAGATCTTGGATGACGCCATCGGGAAGTTGTGTTCGCACGGTCCCGACCAGGTCTGACCGTTGTCGTGACTGAAGAAGACGAGCGAATTGGCGTTCTCGCGCCGCACGAAGGCCGTGAGTTCCCGGCCCTCGACCAGCACCGTCGTCTCCGGGCAGGGGATACGTTGGCCATCGTCAAGCTTTCCTCTCGGCAACAATCGCACCAGACTCCAAGGCTTCTCCAAGTCTTCTCCGCTGCTGATGGCGACGGCGGGGATCGTCGGCTTTTGGCCGGGTTGGTCGGCCACTCGCCCCGCCATTAAGAAATTGCCGTCTGCCAGACGCTGCGGAGCGCAATTGGGGAGGAACGGACCGGCGATGAATCCGCGGCTGATCCACGTGTTGGTCTCTTCGTTCAGAACAAAGACCTCGCAGTTCTGGACCAAGTCCGGCCCGCCTTTCATGTTCGTGATGAAGGCATAGAGCGTTCCGCCATGCGACAGGAAGGCCACGGGAACGTACATGATTCCTTGTTTCCTGATATCGCTGGCAATTGTCTCCACGCCCGACCAGGTGCGGCCACCGTCCTGCGATCGTCTGCTGCGAATCAGCGATTCGCCCACCATCTCGCCACGCGGGCAGCTGTACCAAGCGGCGAGAAGCTTCCCTTTGTGCTGAACGATCGCCGAGTCGTGCAGGAAGTTGTAGGCATCCGCTCCGGCGCGATGGACCATCACATCCTTCGCGCCGTCGGGAAAAGCCAGGCTCTCGTGAGTGGGAAACGGCACGCCCTCGCCCCACAGGGCAAACGGAGGCCGCACATTCCGCTGTGCGGCACGCAACGCTTCCTGCCGGTCGGCTTCACCGCGAACGTCGCCGCTACAGAATTGGACCACCGCGACAAGAGACCATGCCAGTAGGTGCCGGAACAAACGGCCAAGTTCAGGACGGCGGAAAATGGGCTCGTTCATCGAATCTCTCCGGTGACGCTCAAGGTCTTCTTGTTGTGGTTCTCGTCTCCGCTGGCTGCGTCTCACAGACCTTGCCCGGCCGCCGAAGTCGTTCGGACAACGGGGGGCTGATACCACAGCGATCGCCAATAGGCCTGGTCCGTTTCATACGGGTCGATCCGGTCTGTGGTCAAGTCGACGCTTTCGGGCAAGACGCCAAAACGCTTCATCCACCGGACGTAATAGTCGCCGGGGCGAAAACCGCGGATGTCGGGACGTCCATGCTGCTCCTGACGCACCTTGGCCGCCCGGATGGCCTGCAGGATGGATTGGTAATCGGGATCGTTGGTGTTGCGGAAGGCGATGGCCGGCTGACCGTCCTTGGCCCGGCACCACTCGTAGCCGCCCGCTTGCTTGGGCAACGACGCCCGGAGAATCATCGACTTCTCTGGCGACGATAGGTTGTAGAGGTTCCAGCAATACAAGGGATAGTTGAGCAAGGTGGGCGGCTTGCCATTGGACCATTGGTCATCCCGTTGCTGCTTGCTCCGCCGCCCCAAGTTGGCAACCGAACCATGACACGCCAGGCAACGCCGTTTGACGATCGGGGCCACGGGGTTTCCCAGTTCCGGCTTCGAGACGACCAAGGGCGTTGCGACCGCGTTCTCCGGGTGGTTAAACACGGCGTACGTCCCGGTGAACCCCGCGCCGGTGTCGATCCACAGACGCACCTTGTCGTATTCCTGTTGCCTGAGTTTCACCTCGTAATGGCTACCGTCGATCTTCTGAACCAGCGGGCTGGCTCCGGTGCCGAAGCCGTAAGGTGGATGATTGCCGTCTTCGCCCCAACTGGAGCATTGGCTGACCTGATCGTAGGCCAGCAGGGCGGCGTAGCTTTGCGTGAACCACTCGGTGTTGTCGCCGGTCAGCACCACGCGTCCCTCGGGCTTCTCGGCGTTGTGGCAGGTCACGCAGTGCCGGTCCCAAATCGGCTGAATGTCGCGTGGGTAGTCGAACACCTCGGGAACGCCGTCCATCGGGGCGATCTGGTTCGGAGGACGTTTCAGCGCCATCAGGCCGCCGTTGTCAACGTGGTCATCGGGGGTTCCCGTGCGAGGTTCGTGGCAGCCCACGCATCCTTGGGTCTCGCCGGGCATTACCGTCGTGAAGTTCTGCATCCGCTTTACCGCCACACCGTTTTCGTCGAGCGCGACGAAATAGACCGCGCGCAGGGCCGGAACCTCAAACGAGGCCGACCCGTCTGCCTCGACCGGAACGGTCCCCAGGACCCGGCGCAACGTAATGTAGCCGCCGTGATAGCCGGGCAGTCCGTGTTTGCTGCCCGGCTTGGGCAGGTCTTCCAGCACAAGCAGCTTCTTGATCGTGCCGTGCTTGACCCCGGCCATGTTGCGGCCACGGTAGACGTCTGTCAGCACCAGTTGGCCCGTCGTCTTCCGCAGATCGGCACGGGTGGGGAGCACCGGTTCGCGACGCCGCGGCCGGATCACCCGCGGATCGTGAACCATCTGATCGGCCCGGTAGAACTCCTGGGTCTTGCCGGTGTCGTCGAGAACCAGAAGGCTCTTGTCCCTCGCCACGAGAAAACAGTCTGTGGACAACGGATAGGGATCGCGAAATCCCTCGCGTCCTTGCCCCGAGCCGATACTCCAACCCAAACCAGGCGCCTCGGGGCTGATCTGTCTGGCGGCGGCCCACTCGCCCGGTCCGGCTTTGACATCGACCAGCATCACGTTTCCGGCATTCTCACGACGCCCGAACGCCGGCGAAAACACGGACACGAGTTTGCCGTCCGCGCCGGGCACCGGCAGCGCATCACACTTGGCGAAAAACGTCGGGTACGGCCGACCCACGCCGCCGAACAACACCATCTGTCCGGTGCCGTCGGGGTTCATGACCCACAGGTCGCGGAATTTTTCCGGGTCGCGGTCCGTGTAATCCCACCGCGTGTAGACGATGCGTCCATCCGGCAGAACGGCCGGACGGTCTTCCGAAATCGTGTTGGCGGAGAGACATCGGATGTTGCCGCCATCCGCGTCCATCCGGTAAATGATGGCCGCCGGCACGCGATTGCAGGCCACGAAACGGTTGCACCGGCTCGATGCGAAAACGATGCCGCCGTCAGGCAGATAGGCCGGATCGACGTCGTCACAGTCCCCGAAGGTCAATTGGCGAAATCCGCTCCCATCGACATTCATCTCGCACAGATGATAATGATGCGTGCCGCCTGGACGATACGCAAAAAGGACCTTCCCGCCATCGTAATGGACACGTGGGTCGCGGAATCCGCCCTTGGGATCGTCCAACAGCACGGTCACCTGCCGGGTCCGCAGGTTGAGCTTGCAGAGTTGCGACCCGTCGGGGGCATGGATGTACTTCGCTTCGTCGGCATATTCACCAAAGGTGGCGTACCATTGATAGGCCGAACACAAGTCCCGGACGACGAACACAATCTCCTCCGCGCCGCCCATCGCCCGCAGGGCCTTGTCCACGAGCGTGTCTGCACGGACGACGTCGGGACTGACCGAGCAAGGCTTGGCTCGATCCGCGGCCCAGGCCGGGCTGTCCAGCACGGTGGCCACCTGCAGATGGAGACTCATCGCCGCAAGAAGCAGAGCCTTCGCTGCCGCAAGGATCTGGCGTTGCGTCATTGCTTACTCCTTCCGGGGTTTCGCTGTCATCGAGGTTAATTCGCTCGTGGCAAAAGTCTGCCATTGTTGGTCGAGTTTCTGAGCGTCCGGCACGGCGGGATGAATCCACAGCCCGTAGCGCAAACGTACGGGTTTGTCCGGCGTGATCGTGACGGGGGCGCTGAGCGTCAGGCAGATGCCCATCCAACCGTTGTCTCGCACATGGAACGGCGCGGGGTGGTTCGGATTGGCCGGGTGATCCATCAGCATGATGCCGGCAGTCTGTTCGTTGGTGATCGGACCGCTGTAGTCGACCCAGCGGGTGGGCTTGCGAAACGCCTCCGCTTCGTTGCGTTGGCCCGCGCTGTTCAGGATCCGGCCGCCCCCGTCGGTCACGCCGATCGTTTTGGCCATACGCACGCCGATCGGCCCGAAGGGGGTTTTTCCGAGAATCACCTGGCCGCCCGGAGGGGCCTCGAACTGCAGATCGATGGTCATCCACCACGAGCCGCCTTCGTCCGGCATGACCGTCGTCCGGCGGCGCTCGATCATCAAGGTCTTCCCCTGGGGATCATTCCAGTGGTTCAGCGAAAGGAGCGAGGCCGCCGGAGGGCCGTCCTGGTACTGAAGCCCTTCCCGACGCGTTTGGTGAACGATCTGTCCGGCGAGCGGTCCGCCGTCGCGCCAGAAATCGATGCCGTTGACGTCCTTGTGCGAAATCCATACGGACATCTGGTGGCTGTGGCCGAGCGGGTCCTCTGGCTTGTTCGAGTCCTGGGGTTGGGTAGCCCGTGTCAGCGACCGGCCCGGATCGCCGGGCATGTTCATTCGCGTGAGTGACCGGCCGGACGGCCCCACGATTGGAGACCAGAACGGCCGGCGCAATTCGGGGCCGAAATGATAGCGGGTGAGTTCCCGTCCCAAGTGCTCGAACGACGCCTGGTCGTAAGGCTGGGGCAGCGCCTGCATGTCGGGCACCGGCTTGGCGTCGGGCAGCGGGGGCTCAGCACCACGAACGATCGGCGACGCGACTGCGCCCGCCAGGACCAGACCCAATACGACGAGACAGAAGCAGCGTCGGTTCACGGAATTCTCCTCGAGTGATCGAAGGTGATGTACTGAGACTCAAACTTGCGCACGTTCGGGGACCTTTATACCTGCGCTGGCACAATGAACGGTTCGCGGTACGGATGCGTGAGCATTTCATCCGCATCCGGATCGCCGATGAATCGTTCGGCCTCGGAATCAAAACGAAGCACACGACCGAGACGGTACGCGGAGCTCGTCAATTGCAGATGGGCAGCTTCGCCCAGGTGTTGCTTCATGTCCTCGAACGCTTCGCA
The DNA here is from genome assembly GCA_039680305.1 of Thermoguttaceae bacterium. Classification (GTDB taxonomy): domain Bacteria; phylum Planctomycetota; class Planctomycetia; order Pirellulales; family Thermoguttaceae; genus JBDKTH01. The sequence goes on from JBDKTH010000750.1 coordinate 11,031, forward strand.
GGCCAATCGGTCTCCTCCGAAGGCCTTCGTTTGCGTTTCGATGGGGACGTTCTTGCCGAGGCGGTACGAGATATTCCCCAGGTGGACCAGCAGCGTGGACCGGTGCCCTTCGAGGATCTCAGCGTTCAGTTCCTCTCGCTTGCGGTTGCGAATGCAATCGATGAAGTTCCGAAAATGACTCCGCCCCAGGTCGGCGAACCCGCCGACCGGCGCGTCCTCGATCGGCTCGCCGTCCTTCCTGCCATTGGGGAAGAACTTGCCTTCTTTGACCACGCCCTCGCTCGTGTGGAACTCGACGGTCACCTTTGCCGCTTTTCGGCCGACCAGGCCGCGCTGCTCGCAAAACAGCGTGACGCCGCCGAAATCGAAGGCCGTCAACTGGGTATTGGGGGTTTGGCCCTGGTCCTGGTAACCGAAGCGGCCGCCCAGGCTGACGACGCTCTGCGGCGCGGCGCCGACGGGCATGGCCCAGCGTGCCACGTCCAGTTGATGCGTGCCCAGATTCCCGATCTCGCCGTTGCCAAAGTCCCAGATCCAATGCCAGTCGTAGTGGACGAGATTCGTGCGGTACGGATGCGAGGGCGCCGGTCCAGTCCACAGGTTGAAGTCCAACTCAGCCGGCGGTTGCACTGAATTCCGGAGCCCGATGCTCTCACGCTGGCGGTAGGTGTAGGCGTAGGCAAGCCGAAGTTTGCCGTACTTCCCGTTGCGCACGTCGGCCGTCAGTTGGATCCATTTCGGATCGGAACGCCGTTGCGTGCCGTGCTGCACGATGCGACCGTACTTGCGGGCTGCCTCAACGATTCGGCGGCCTTCGATGACGTTGTGGCTGCACGGCTTCTCTACGAGGACATCCTTGCCCGCTTGGCAAGCCCAAATAGCCAACAAGGCGTGCCAATGATTGGGTGTCGCGATCGAGACGGCGTCGAGCGTCTTGTCGTCGAGCGCGCGGCGGAAGTCGCGGACGCATTGCGGGGTGTTGCCGGCCAGCTTCTGCACGGCCGCGCTGCGAGAGGCGAACAGGCGGCTGTCGGGATCAACCAGCCAGCCGATCTCGACATCCCGCATCTCGCCGTAGGCCGTGATGTGCTGCTGCCCCCGGCCGTTGATCCCGGCCACGGCGATCCGCACCCGATCGTTAGCTCCCAACACGCGGCCTGAAGCCCTCGTGCCGGAGATCGCGAACGTGGCGGTCAGGCCGGCCGCGGCGGCACGCTTCAGAAACTCACGTCGATGATGGCGAAACATAGGCGGTCTCCTTGATCGAGCTGGCAGGTTCTCTTGGTCGGGCGGTCGTCACAAGTGAGCCCAATGCCCTTCCCGATAGGTGCGCCCGATCAAGGCGTCGGCGTCCGGGGCATCGACGAAACGTTCGGTCTTGGGATCGAAGACCAGTTGTCCTCGGCCGGTTCGCGCCAGGATGTTGGTCAGGTGAGGCAGTGCGGCCGAGAAGTGGCCGATCTCGATGTCGGCACTCGGCCGTCGGGCGTTGCGAATGGCGTCGAGGAAGTCGGCGCAGTGCTCGCCGGTGTCGAAGTATCGCTTGACCTCCTTGCGCAGCGTGTTCTTCGGGCCGTAGAGCTTCCACCCCTGGTGCATGTCGACCGTCAAGTAGCCCTCGTCGCCGTAGAACGTGCAGCCGTCCTCGCAGTCGACTTGTCCCCAATAGGGCGACCAGAGCCGCTGCTCGTAGACGATCAGACGTTTGGCATTCTCGGAGCCGTCGCCCGGGTACTCAAACGTCACGTAGTGCGTATCGGGATACTGCTTGTCGTCGTCGAAATACAGTTTTTCGCCGAATCCGGTGATCCGCGTGGGATGCGTCTTGATGTCCAGGCCCCACAGGGCGATATCCAACTGGTGCACGCCGCGGCTGCCCGCATCGCCATTGCCGAAGTTGTACCACCAGTGCCAGTTGTAGTGCAGCAGGTTCTTCTGGTAGGGAATCATCGGCGCCGGGCCGACCCACAAGTCGTAGTCCAGGCCGGCTGGCGGCGCAGACGGCTGGCAATGACCGATGTTCGGACGTTTGCGGCTGACCCAGGTCTTGGCGACGAGGACCTTGCCGATAGCCCCTTCGCGGACCAGGGCGATGCCCTCTTGAAAGGCCATGGTGCCGCGGATTTGGGAGCCCACCTGCATCACCCTGCCCGTGCGTCTCGCGGCCTCGATCATGCCTCGGCCTTCGGCGATGTTGTGCGAACACGGTTTCTCAACGTACACGTGTTTGCCGGCCTGACAGGCAAGGATCGCGGCTGGCGCGTGCCAGTGGTTCGGCGCCGAAATCGCCACGGCATCGACGGTACGGTCGTCGAGAATTCGCCGCAGATCGGCCACGGCTTGATCCGCATCCAGCCGCTTCCTCGCATTCTCTGCCCGGCTTCGGTCGGGGTCGCACGCGTAGGCAATTCGCACGCCCAACTTGCGCAGTTCCTCGCCGATTGCGATTCCCCTGCCAGAACAGCCGATCGAACCGACCGTGACTCGTTCGTTCGCGCCGCGAGCCTGGATCGCCGGAACCGCGATGGCGCCGAGTGTGGCAGCGGCAGTGCGGCGGCTCACTTGCCCTAAGAAACTCCTGCGAGTGCTTTGCGGCATGGGAGGCTCCTTCAATTGGCTGAGTTAGCGAGTGGGTGACAAGTCCGACCGTCGGACGCAGTAGATCCGCAGCGACGTGCGGATCAGCAGCCGGTTGCCGGCAATCGCTGGCGTCGCCATGCACATGTCATCGTCCGCCAGTTCGTTCGTGTGCAACACCTCAAACTTGTCGCCCGCGCGTAGGACGAAGGTGACACCGTCTTCGTTCAGGCAGAAGACCTTGCCGTCGTAGGCCCAAGGCGACGCGGAGAAGTGCACTCCCCGGGGCAACCGTTGCCGTTCATAGATCGGTTCGCCCGTGCGTGCCCGAAAACACGCGAACAAGCCGCGGTCGTACAACACGTACAGCCGCCCTTCGTAGACGAGTGTCGTCGGGTTGTAGGGAGCGGCCTTGGGCTGGCACCAAGCGATGAACTGGTTGCTGGTCTGGCCTGGTCCTAGCGAGATGTCGCCCGATGCACCGGCCCGAATCGCGTATAGCGGGCGCTGCTTGTCGTTGACATAACCCGAACTCACGTACAACAGGCCACGGTCCGCATAGGGTGTGGCAATCGTGATGCTCGACATTCCCGTGAACCACCACAGCAGCGTTCCCTTCAGGTCGTAAGAGCGGACTTTGTCCGTGCCCGCAGTGACGATCTCCACGCCACGATCATGTTGCCACAGGAACGGTGTGGACCAGTTGCTCTTCTCGTCGCGAACGGTCCGCCAAACGTCCTTGCCAGTGATCTTGTCCAGGCAAAGGAGATACGATTCCTCGTCGTTGTCGTTCAAGACATACACTCGGTCGCCGTGCAGCAATGGCGATGCGGCAGTGCCCCAGCCGTTGCGAGTGGGCCGCGGCTTAAAGCGTCTCGACCAAACCACGTTCCCTTTGAAATCGAGACAGTACAGGCCCTGGTTGCCGAAGTAGGCGTACACCCGCTCGCCATCGGTCACGGGAGTCTCTGAGGCAAAGCTGTTCTTCAAGTGAATCGGGCTGTTCGAGGGCCCTTGGTGGACGGTTTGTTCCCAGAGTATCTTGCCGGACTGAAAATCGAGGCAGAGCACCTTGTAGTCCAACTGTCCTTCTCGGGGCTCCGGGCGGTTGCCGCCAAAGTACAGGCCCTTCTTGGGCGACTCCAACTCGCCGCTGTTCACCGCCGTCGTCATGAACACGCGGTCCCCCCACACGATCGGCGATGACCATCCGCGCCCCGGCACGTCGGTCTTCCACGCGACGTTCTCCGTGGCGGACCAGCGGTCGGGCAGATTCGGTGCGCTGGTTACGCCCCGCGTGCCCGGGCCGCGAAACTGCGGCCAGTTCTCCTCCGTCTGGGCGAAAAGCACGTCCTGCAGACAGAGCAACAGAGCGACGACGGCCAGCCGAGACACCGTCGTCGTCGAGTGGTGGGCTTTGAGCATGAGTGCTTCTTTCGGAGCCAGGGGGTCTTACGCAAGGGGGGGATAGTCGATGGCGCCGAGCAACGATTCTTGCACGAGCAGTTCGTGCGACAGGGGGTAGGGATTCGCTATTTCACCCCGGATGATCCGAGCTAGTTCGATCAGTTGATCGTCGTAGCGCCCGGGCAGTTTGGGAAAAACGACTTCCTGCGAGCCCTTCTTGAACGACTCGCGAGGGTTCGACAGGGTGAGCTTCAGCTTGATGGGTGGAGCGGGACGGATGTCGAACGTCTCCAGCGGGCGAATGTCGATCGTTCCTTCGTCCCCGCAGACAACCAACTGTCGCCGCTGATAACCCTCGATTTCGAGAGACGCTGCACGAATGGTGGCGGTGGCCTTGGGGTACTCGAACACAGCCAGGCCGTTGTCGTACACACGCACGTCGGAGTGCGTCTGCCGTGGAAAGGGCGTGATGCGATCGGGCTTGCCGAGCATGCTTACCACGAGATCGATCAGGTGGCAGCCGAAGATGTACATGGACCCACCGCGAAACTGTCCGAGCCACTGCCGGTAGGCCAGCGACTGGTACTTGCTCATCACGGCCTGGACTTCGAAAATTTGCCCGAGCCAGCCCTCGCGGACGGCACGCTGGCAGAATTGGACCGCCGGGTTGTTACGGTACATGTAGCCCAACTGCACGGTCAAGTCGCGCCGGTCAGCTTCCTCGATCAGCCTCTTGAACGGCGCAAGCGATTCTCCTCCGGGCTTGTCCAAGTGCAGGTGCATACCGGCATCGATGCACCGTGCAGCGGTCGGCACCAGATCGCAGATGTCCGTCTCCACCGCCACCGCCGTAAGGCCTTTGGTGTTGAGCAATTGCTCCTCGGTCATCCAGGTCAGGCCGCGATAGGCGGGATCGCTGCCGCGTTTCTTGCGCCACTCGGGTGACGTCTCGACGACGCCGACGACCTCGAAATCGTCGGCCAGCTTGCGGAAGGTGGCCATCTTGGCCGAGGCATGATTGTGTCCGATGCCGATTTGGCCCACCTTGATCCGCGGCTTGGGCGGACCGGCCGCCGTTGCGTCCGGCGCAAGCCACGATGCTGCGGCGGCCACGGCGCCCGCATTCGCAGTTCTTTTCAGAAAACATCGTCGATTGTACGGGTCCATAGTTCCGGTCCGTATGAGTTACGTCGCAGTCGTCAGCCGCTTCTCGACTTCCTTCGAAAACGAGGCCCTCGGCTGTTGTTCCGGATCGCTGTCGGGCCACAGGTCAACCTTGCGTGACTGGCGCTCAACGGCCCATCTTCCCGGCTGATCGAGTAAGTTGACGGATCAACACAACTTCCTCGGCGCTGAAGGGCGTTCCGTCGCGACGGAGGATGTCATGGTGCCAGACCTTCGGCTCCGGCGAGCCGGGCTTGCTTCCCCAAGGATAATACGTGCTCATCTTGCCCGCCACCAGGCCAAAGCTGATGGCTCCGACACGCTCGGCTTTCAAGATGGGCAGGATCCCGTCAAAGGTGGACTTGGGCCGTGCCATGTACTCGGTACATACCAAGGGGCGGCCGAGAGTCTTCAGCCGTCGGATGAAGGCTTTCATTTCGTCCGGGCCGCCATAGCAGTGAAAGCTCAGTACGTCGCAATTCTCCTCGAGGAACCGGACGATACCGGCAGGCATGGCATCTCCTTTCTGATTAGATGTAGCTGAGTACGATTGCCAAAACGACCTGGAACACGCACAGCGGCAACAACAGCTTCAGGCTCGCCTGGACACTCGATCCTTTGGCGAAGTTCCCAATGGCCTTTGGCATGATCACGGAACCGAGCAGGCCGATGGCAAAGATAATTCCGAACACGCTGCCTCGGACTTCCTTCGGGAACTTGGCGAAGGTAACGCCCAGGGTGGTTGGGAAGGCGAGCCCGAAGATGAATCCAGCCAGGGCCGCCAGGACGATCACTTGGCCGGCGCTGGATGTCCTGATCATGGTCAGAATGATGATCCCGGAAACCACCCCTGCCGCGGAGACGAACCATGCACCGTATTCGGTGATGACGGGAACGTTGCTCGCCAGAAACCGGCTCAGCATCATGCCGGCGGCGAACCAGACGAGCAGTCGCATCGCCGAGGCATCGACCGCCCCCACCTCCCGATTCGGATCTGCTCGGCCAATCACCTCCTTACCGAACGACGGCAGCCAGCTCTTCAGCGTCGTGTCCAAACTGAAACAGCAGAACAGGACCAGCCCGCCGATCCACACGCCCCGCTCGCCGAGCAGGCCCACGGCGTCGGAAAAGGCGAAGGCCGCATTGCTTTTCGGATAGGTCGCCACCGCGGCAACCGCCACGGGCAACAGGACAACGATCGCCAACACGGAAAGGGTCCGCTCGTAGCTCGTTCTCCGGAAGAGAAAGCTCACGGTCAACGGCGTCAGCAAGATGCCCGCACCGAAGAAGACGTTGGTCAGGTTGCTGGCGGCGGCCGGGTTCTTCCCGTCGAAGAAGACGTGCGTGGCCAGCGTATTCCCCGCCGTGCTCAGCGCCGTCGCTCCGGCGCCCAGCAGTGCACAAGCCACGAGCACCACGGGAAACGCTCGAGCGTTTGCCAGCAGGAACAGGCAGAAGGATGTCATGGCGAAGCCGAACACGGCCACCGGCAGGTAACCCACACTGTCGAGGACCACACCCATGACCAGCGACAGGAGCAGACAGGAGCCCATGAACAGGGAAATGATGGTGCCGAACTGCCCCTTGTCAATGCCCAGACGCGGCATCAACTTGACGCTGATGGACCCCCACAGGGAGAAGCACAATCCCAAGCCCATTACGCATAACGGAGCAACGACCTTTTCCATGTTTCCAATTCCTTGTACTGGTGTCCTACGCCATCGATTTCTTGCAGCCCCAACGGGTAGCCCAACTTGGCTCTTCTCTACCGGGATCGGTTGAATCGACCGCTTGACCACGCCAATTGGAGATTATTCTAGAAAGGAGCCTGCAATGCCAGTCCTGACTCCCCGAGAACTCCCGTGCCCAAGCCCCCCCCCAAGATTCCTTTGCCCAGCGGCTGGCGAGCTTCCGTCAAGTCCGCTCTCCTACACGTCGTTGCCATCGCCGATTATGGTCGGAAGAATCGCAAGTGGCTGACGCAGTCTCTCGATCTGAAGACCGGCATCCCCTCGCACGATCGCTTCAACGGGATTCTGGGAGCGATCAGGCCCGCTGAGTTTGAGGCGTGCCTGTTAAATTGGATTACCGCCCCGCACGAGATCACCACCGGTCAGGTCGTGGCCGTCGATGGCCACGAACCGTCAGCCGCACCCATTTGCGTTGAAAGGCGTGCAGTTGGACGCTCAACTCATGGCTTGTGCATTGTCGCAGTACGCCACGAATCGCACGCTGGGTGGCACATGGGCTCCCTTCCGCCTCGATTTTCGGGTCAGGGCTTGCCCAGGTCGGCGCGATCGGCTCAGACCTTCTCAACAGCCTTGACATGGGGAGGCCAGACGCGAGGTAACGGAATTAGAAGCCCGCGTGAAGCCATCGCTATTTCAGGGGGGCAATCTGAGGGCCCCAAAGCTCAATGCACCAGAGCATCGGTTGTTGAAAGCGACCGGTACCCTTGGTAAGCTCTTGAATGTTGCGTTCGATAAGAACGGCCACCCGTTCAACGTCCAACTGTCCGGGTGCGAGGCATTATTCGTCCGTCCCGTCATCGGTCCGGACGGCGGCGAGATGTTGGTCGACCAGACCGTTGAAATCATCCGTGAACTGTGGAAGTCGACTGGTTACCAGACGCGGAAGACCGCCCTTTAGCTTGAACCCTACGAGAGTCATCATGAGCCACAAGATTTCCCGGCGTGGTTTCCTGGCAGGAACACTGGCCGCCTCGGCGGTCAGTCCGCTTGTCCTACCGTCGGCCGTTTTGGGGAAGGATGGTCAGCTTCCGCCCAGTGAGCGGATCACCATCGCCGTCTTCGGCGCCGGCAACCGGGGCCGGCATTCGCTCAGTGCGATGCGTCCCTTGCCGGATCATCAGGTCGTGGCCATCGCCGAAGCCCGACGGGATCGCGGCGAGAGCGCCTGCAAAATGACCGAGGAGTTCTATTCGCAACGGCTGGGCAAGGCCTCCTACAGCGGCTGCAAGCTCTATCGCGACTTCCGCGAGGTCCTCGCCCGTGACGATATCGACGCCATCTGGGGAACGGTTCCCGACCATTGGCACGGCTGCCTGTACAGCCGCGTGATCGAATCCGGCAAGGATATCTATGGGGAAAAACCCTTGTCGCGGTGGATCGCCCAAGGCGTCAAATTGAAGAAACTGGTTCGCCAGTACGGGACCATCTTCCAGGTCGGCCTGCAACAGCGCAGCGATCCGAAGTTCCGCCTGGCCTGCAACCTGGCGAGAAACGGCTACCTGGGCAAGATCTCCGAGGTGCAGGTGGCCGTCCCCGGCGGAACGGTCATTCCCGCCGTGCCGCCCTGCGATCCGCCCGCTGGATTCGATTGGGACATGTGGACCGGCCCCGCCCCCATGCACCCCTTCGACCCCAGACGCGTGGAGTGGCTGGGCTTGTACATGATTTCCGACTATTGCGCGGGATTCATCACCAACTGGGGCGTTCATCATCTGGATATCGCCGGCTGGGGCGTGCCGGAGATCTTCGAACAGCCGTTCGAAGTCTCAGGGCGCGGCGTCCTCCCCGACAGCGGAATGGCCGACACCTGGATCTCCTGGCGAATGCAGATGCGTTACGGCAGCGGCCTGGTGATGAATTTCTGCAACACGGGCAACCCGTATGAGCAGGGCTGCCGATTCCTCGGCGACAAGGGTTGGGTCCACGTCAACCGTGCCGGAATCAAGGCCAGTGATCCCAAGCTCCTGGAAATCACCTTGAAAGGCAGCGATACGCACCTTCACGTCAGCCCGTCCTGGGGCGACCCCTACACGTCCCATACGGCCGACTTCTTCCGCTCCCTGCGGACGAGAAAGGCCCCGGTGTGCCCTCTGGAGCAGGGACATTACGCGACGACGCTCGGCAACGTTTCGGACATCTGTCTGCGTCTTGGACGACCACTGAAATGGGACCCGCAAAAGGACTGTTTCGTCGGCGACGACCAGGCCAATGCGATGCTCAGCCGAGCCGAGCGAAGCCCGTGGACCGTGTAACGGGGCGGGCTTCAGGGTTCAGAAGCGTGGGGATCAACGGTAAACTCAAACGCCAACGAGTCAATTGCCATGAAACGTGCATGCCTGGTTTGTGTGCTCTTCTGCTGTGTCGGCGTGCCGCTGCGGGCCGACGACTGGTCGACCACGGGAAAGGGGGGCAGCGCAGGGAATCTGACCGCCGCCCAGGTGGAAGCCGCCTGGGCCGGCATGGCCGCGTATGAAGCGGGCCAGGACCAAAAGGCCCTGCTGGCCATGAACTGGGTCGTCATCAACGCCATGAACGACGCGAAGCAGCGAGCTGCCACGGCGGCCCGATTGGCCAAGGTCTTAAAGGACCCGGCAACGACCGCCGTCGCCCGGCAGTTCATCTGTGCCCAACTGTATCGGATTGGGACCGAGGCCGAAGTCTCCGCCGTGGCTCCGATGCTTCTCGACCCGGCGACCACCGACGCGGCTCGCCTGTTCCTGGAACGCATCAAGTCCGAAGCGTCCATCGCCGCCCTGCGCGGGGCCTTGGACAAACTGGAAGGGCGCGCGCTCACCGGCGTCGTCAACTCGCTGTCGCTCATCCAGGACACGGCTTCCGTCGAGAAGATCATCGCCTTGACCAAGAGTCAAGATGGCGCGGTCGCGCTGGCCGCCTGGCGCGCCTTGGGCAATTTCGGCAGCGACGCGGCGGCCAACTTCTTGATCGATGGCTTGAAGAAGGCTGACAAGGCCTGCGTTCCGCTGGAATCCGCCGCCGTGCGGACCGCGATTGTGCTGGAATCGGCGGGCAAGCAGGACAAGGCGATGGAGATCTACCGCCTCTTGGCCGACGGCAGGCGTTCGTTGGGCGCCCGGCAGGCAGGCATCCGTGCCTTGTTTGCCGCCACCCCCGAGGCGCAGCAGGCCGCGATGGTCGCCCAGTGGGCGAAATCGGCGGACGTTGCCCAGCAGAAGGCGGTGATCTCCCAAATGACGGCCCTGAGCGACGCGGCTTTGCAGCAAGTGCTCAACCAAAAGGCCATCGGCGAGAAGGTACAGATCGCTCTGACGGAGGAACTGGCATCGCGACAGGGCGAGAAGATGCTTCCGGCGATGCTCGAAGCGGCCAACAGTGGCGACCCGGCCAAGGTCCAAATGGCGCTGCGATTTTTCGCCTCCAGCGGCGATCCCCGGGCCATCCCGGTTTTCATCAAGGCTTTGAATTCGGATGAGGCCACTCAAAAGATCGCTGCCGACGCGCTGGCCCAGCGGCCCAAAGAGGTTGTCGGCCCCGCCCTGCTCGAAGCCCTGAACAAGCAGGTCGATACGCGCGAACAAGTCGTCGACATTCTGTCGAGAATGAAGTACTACGAAGCGATCGACCCCCTGACCAAATTGGCTCGCAATCGAGACCCGGCGGTCTATGAAGGGGCCATCGAAGGCTTACGGGCGATCTGCGATCCCGACGACACCGATCTGAAGCGAATGTTCGCGCTGTATCTCGAGGTTCCGGCAGGTGCACAACGGGAGCGTGTCGAACGGGCGATCGCCTTCATCTGCGCCAAGAATCCCAAGGCTTCCGATCGGGCGACGATTCTCCTGGGGTTGGTCGATCGTCATCGGGACAAGAATCAGATCGCCTTCCAGGCAACGGTTCTGCCGCTGCTCGGGCGGCTGGGAACGGACGCGGTTTACCAGAAGATCCGGCCGCTACTGAACTCTCCCACGCCGGAGCTTTCCGCCGCGGCGGCTCGGGCGTTCTGCAATTGGCCGACCGCTCAGTACGCCGACGTACTCTGGGACCTGGCTACGAAGTCGGAGTCCAAGAACGATCGCTCCCAGACGCTAAGGGCGTACATCCGCGTGGTGACCCTTCCCAACGAGCGGCCGGAGGCCAAGACTCTGGAGATGCTTCAAAACGCCATGAAACTCGCCGACAACAGCGACAACAGGAAGTTGGCTCTCTCGCGAGCCGCCTCGGTGCGGACGCTGGCAACCGTCGACTGGGTTGCCGGTTATCTCGACGACCCCGATCTCGCGCAAACGGCCTGCCGGACAATCGTCGAACTGGCGCACCACCGTTTCCTGCGTCAGCCGAACAAGGCCCATTTCGAGCCGATCCTGCGGAAGGTCGAAGCGACCGCCCAGGACAAATCCGTTGCCCGGCTTGCTGAAAAGGCTCGGCTGGGAATGTAGACCATGGTCTTTCCGTACGGCACCTGCTTGATTCATCAAGGACACCAAACCCATGACACATCGAACGATTCTGACTGCGTTCCTGGCGGCGTTTAGCGTGGCGACCTGCGCCGCCCAGCAGCCCAACAACCCCGCGTTCGAAGCGAGACAGGCTGCACGGGCGGCCCAGAAGAAACTCGACTGGCAAATCGCTGTCGCCGCCTACACATTCCGCAAATTCACATTCTTCGAAACGGTCGATAAGGTCGCCGAACTGGGCCTCGATCGGATCGAAGGCTTCAACTTCCAGAAGATCAGCAAGGAGATTCCGGACGCCCTGAATCCTCTGACCATGTCGGACGAGCAGTTCGAGAAGGTTCTCCGCAAACTGCGTGAGTCACGCGTGGCCCTGATCGCGCTGTACTACGGGAAATTCCCCGCCGACGAGGCCGCGTGCCGAACCATCTTTGAGAAGAGCAGGAGGCTGGGGGTCAAGTACTTCGTGAGCGAACCAGATCCCAGCCTGTTGCCGATGCTCGACAAGTTGGGGCAGGAGTACGGAATGATCGTTGGCCTTCACGGTCACGACAAGAAGAGTTCCCCCAATACCTGGCACCCCGAACTGGTCGCCAAGCAGTGTCAGGCCTTGTCCCCGGCGATCGGAGCATTCAGCGATACCGGCCACTGGATCCGTTCCGAACTCGATCCCGCCGAGGGCGTCGCGATCTTGAAGGATCGGATTGTCGGCATTGACATCCATGATCTCGACGCCTTCAATTCCTCGGGGCGCGGCGTTCCGCTGGGAACCGGCGTCGGCAAGCTGCCGAAGATGCTGGAAACACTCGCCAAGGTCAAGAAAGGGCCGGTTCTATTGAGCATCGAATGCCATTCCAATCCGGACCATCCTTTCGACGGCGTGAAGAAGAGCGTTGAATTCCTGGATGCCCAGGCGATTCGTCTGGCAAAGCCCGCCCCGTGAGCACGGACAGTTCGATCGGATTCACCTCGAAAAGAAAGGGCTCCTGCCATGAACGTTGCACGTTACATTCTCCTTGTATCGGCGATCGTCGCCGTGTGTTCCGCCTCGCATGCCGACGCCGCGACGCTGTTCGTCGGCGCCGCCAGTTGCGACGTCACGCCCGAGATGCCTTCCTTCCTCGCCGGCCAGTTCTCGGCTCGGGTCTCCACGGGGACGGAGTATCCCTTGACGGCCAACATCCTGGCGTTGGAATCGCGGGAGGGCGATCGGGCCCTGGACTGCGCAATCCTGATCAGCATCGACACCTGTGTTCCCCGCGCCGGCCTCTTGCTGCCGGTGCGGCAGGAGGTCCAGCGACAGTTGCCCGGCTTTGAGCTTGGCAAACTCATTGTCGCCGGCACCCACACGCATTCGGCGCCCCCCGTTCGCGACGGCCATTTCAAACAACAAGACGGGGTTCAAGTTCCGTCGGACTACGTGAAGTTTGCGGTTGCCCGAATCGGCCCGGCCGTCAAGCAGGCTTGGGAGGGAAGACAACCGGCGACGTTCTCCTATGGCTTGGGCCATGCGGTCGTCGCGTACAATCGTCGAGCCGTCTATGCCGATGGCAAGGCCGTCATGTACGGCCCCACGAACGACCCGACATTCCGGGCCAGCGAAGGCATGGAGGACCACGACGTCAACTCCATGTTCTTCTGGGACAGGAACAACACCTTGCTGGCCATGGTGGTCAACGTGTCCTGCCCGTCGCAGGAGGTCGAAGCGAACCGCCTCCTTTCTTCCGACTTCTGGGGCCCGACCCGGAAACTGCTCA
>JBDKTH010000229.1:0-3798 GCA_039680305.1 Thermoguttaceae bacterium
ATCGCCTCGCCGGTGTACTCGATGCAGTAGCCCGTGCCGCCCTGGGGCGTGAGCCGGCCGATGAGGTAGAGGATCAGGTCCTTGGCCGCGACGCCTTTGGCCAGTCGGCCGTTGACGCGGATCTCCATCGTCTTCGGCTGGTACTGCAAGAGGGTCTGCGTGGCCATGACGTGCTCGACCTCGCTGGTGCCGATGCCGAAGGCCAAGGCCCCAAACGCGCCATGCGTGGCCGTGTGGCTGTCGCCGCAGACGATCGTCATGCCCGGCTGGGTCAGCCCAAGCTCCGGACCGATCACGTGGACCACCCCCTGCTGCGGGTCGTGCAGGTCGTACAGCCGGACGCCGAACTCCTGGCAGTTGCGCCGCAGGGTGTCGATCTGCTGCTTGGAGATCGGGTCGGCGATCGGCAGGCTCCGGTCCGTGGTCGGGATGTTGTGGTCCACCGTGGCCACGGTCCGCGCGGGCCGCCGAATCTTCCGGCCGGTCAGACGCAATCCTTCGAACGCCTGGGCGCTGGTGACTTCGTGCACCAACTGCAGGTCGATATACAGGATGGTCTGCTTCCCCTCTTCGGAGTGGACGACATGATCGTCCCAGATCTTTTCGAACATCGTCCGCGGCTGGCTTGCAGTAGTCATGGCGCTGACTCGGTACTCCTGGATTCTCAAGCAATCGGGTAGGACGCCAGGGGATGGCGGAAAACTCCCATTATAAACATCCCTGGGCTGCTGGCGACAGTGGTTCCCGGCGATTTGCTGGGCAGGGGAGGGGGCGTCGGTGGCCCAGTTCAACTGACCGGCGATCGCCGGACGAGGTTCGCGCGGGGGGAAGGACGAAGGAGGGGGGCGGGGGGGGCCGCCGTTTAGCCGCAATACCGTTCAATCGTTCAGTTGGTTGACGTAAGTCTTTGTTTAGCCCGGTCGCTTGCGACCGGAGAAATCCAGACGCTCAAGCGTGTACCGCAACCGATTCAGCGGCATTGCATTTAGCCGCGGCACTTGTGCCGCGCGGTAACGACGATCTCGGGAACCTTGGCCGCAAGAAAAGAAAACGGGAGGCCGAAGCCTCCCGTTCGCCACTTCTCTCAGCCGTCCCTCTCTTAGCGGTTCAACTCGATACCGACGTGGAAGCCTTGCATGAGCACGCTCTGTCGGTTGTTCTCCTTCTTGATCCCGAAGACCTTATTCTCGGCTAAGGTGTAGTCGATGAGGTCGGAGGAGCGGGCGATGCCGTCGATCCAGAAGACATCCCAACCGAATCGAGCCGCGAGGACTCGCGTCAACTGATACTTGGCCTCAAGCCGCATCTCGAACGCCGGAGCGAATTCCCGTTCGTGATCGGAGTGGTTGAACGAGGCGGGGTCCATAGCCAATGGGACCCACGGGTCGCCAATAATCCCGGGTGGGTATACCCAACGGACGGCGTTGTTGTGGTTGGGATCGTTCCCCCAGGGATCGTGAAGCTTCGAGCCGAGGGTCCCTCGCTGGTTGAGGTTCTGGAAGTTGGTGCCGGCCAGGAATCGTCCTTCCGTGGACAAGGTCCATCGTCCACTGGTCTTGAAGAATCGCGCCCCGATCTGCGGGCCGACAATATGGTTGTCCGCCTTCATCGACCAGAAACTGTCGGCCAGGATCGAGCGAGCCCCACGGACGGTGCCGTAGCTGTCGTACTCGAACCGATAGCCGCGAGCATCAACGTCGAACGTTTCGTTGAACTCCAGGTAGCGGGCCCCCAGGAAGAATTCGAAGATCCCGCCGTTGTGGATCGGGTGGCACCGGTACAGGTAGTTCCATTCCACCCCCCAGGTCTCCACGCTGTTGTGCAGTTCGACAGTGTCAAACGAGAGCGGCAAGTTATGCAAGTCGCTTGCATCCCAGCCTTCGTAGTACGGCGTACTGCTTTGGTAGCCCAGGAGTTTCGACACGTAGCCGTAGAGATGCCGCTGGGCCGGATCGCCGTACTCCAGGTCTTGGAAGACCATGTTCACCGAGGAGTACATGTCGCGCTGCTCCTGCTTGTGCAAGCGGAATCCGCTGAACAGCCAGCCATGGTGTTCGGAGACGTCGCCGAACTCGATGCGTTGGCCGTCCGTCCAATCGGCGGAGAAGCCGCCGGTGTCGATGGTGTTGGTCTGGATCGTTTTGGTCGTCGTGTCAAGCCAGACCTCGCGCGACCCGCCTTGGAAGCCGATTTCCGTCTTCTGTGGAGCCTGAATCGTCCACTTCAGGTAGTCGATGGAGGCGAAGATGCCTTCATTCGGACGCGGCCCGCCGCCAAATTCGTCCATGGCGGCCGGGGCAAAGAATTGCGCGTCCTCGAGACCTTGAGACCAAGCAGGGGGCGCCGTCAGGAGCACTAACAGCCAGCCGGCCAGCCACGTTTTTCTGCAATTGAGCGCCATGGTTCCCATCCACCTCGGTGTGCGCTGAGAGAAGTTCTATCCCGGACCCTCGGGCGTGAAGTATCCGAAAATCTGGTTGTGACGATAGTATCGGACTCGCCACTCACACCAGTTGAGTAAGAACGGTAAAGCCTGCGGAAAATCCGGGAAGAAGTGGGATTTTCGTGGTCCTCACCCCAGAGATCTTGGAAATGCCGCGAATCTGGGCAAACCAAGATCACCGTATGGAGAGTTTCTGGACCCCCCGGGCGCATTGCGGGACGCAGCCGCTTGCTTCGCCACGGATCGGCCCGCGTCGGTCGCGAGGGAAATGATTGGCGGTGTCGTAACCCTTGTAAAGAAAGGTGGTTACGGCCGATCGACTGCCCCAAGCAGACCTGCAAGAGAAAAAAGGCGGGGAGGGCCGGCTCGGCTGGACCCTTGTCAAGCCGAAGCCCGCCCTCCCCGCCGGGCCCTTTCGCTCTGCGAAAGGGCCTTAGGGGGAGCCTCTGCGGGATTACTCTTCCCAGAAGGCCTCGAAGATCTTGTCGAGGGCGCTCGTCGAGGACGAGCCGTTTCCTGTCTCCTCGTTCTTCACCTGGAGCTGCTCAAACTCGTTCAACCAGGTAATATGACTGGCCGAAGTCGCCTGCGAGCTGCTCTGGCTGCTCGTCAGGCTGTACGTGCCGGCCGTCGGCGAAGTGGACTGGTCGGTGGCCACCACCTCGGCGTCCGGCGTGCTGAGCAGCTTGGCCGTGTCGTTTCCGCCCACTTGGGCGTTGGCAAACACCCTGTCGAACATCCGGGCTCGCAGATAGAAGCCCGATCCGTACAGCCGAGCGTCCTGATCCTTCCCGATGAACAGATCATCGCCCGCCGAGTCGGACAGGACGGCGGTGTCCGTGCCGCCGGCGGCCGCGTAGGCCAGGACCGCGTCGAAACCGGTGGCGATGTTCTGGAAGCTCCGGTTCCACAACTTGGTCGTGGTCGGACCGGCTTCCAGCGTATCGTTCCCGGCCGAATCGTACAGCTGGGCCACGTCGTAACCTCCGGCCGTGGCGTAGGCTTGCACGATGTCGAAGCGGCTGACCTCGTAGCTGGCGCCGTTGACCTGGAAGGTCGCTTCGGTCGGCGTCGCCTCGAATCGGTCGTTGCCGGCCGAGTCGTAGAGATTGGCGATGTCGTTGCCGGAGGTGGCCTTGGCGTAGAGCTTGTCAAAGCCCTTGGCCGCGGTCACATAGCCCGGACCGGCCATCTCGCCGTAGGCCGGCTTGGCCGTGAACGTGTCGTCTCCCTTGGAGTCTTCGAACCGGGCCACGTCCACGCCGCCAAGCGTGCTGATGGCGGTGACCGTATCGAAGTACTTCGCGCGGATCAGATACACGCCGTCGCGGCCCAGCGAGCTGAAGGTGGGCGTG
>JBDKTH010001083.1:0-11804 GCA_039680305.1 Thermoguttaceae bacterium
TCTTCTACGTGGGCGAGGGCAAAGACAAGAAGAGTGAGCAGGAGTTCAACTGGATTCACAAATTCACGCCGGACTTCGTCCCCGTCGAGAAGATCAAGATTCCCGGCAAGACGACCTACGGAATTCAAGCCATGGCCTTCGCTCACGGGTTCTTCTGGCTCGGAACGTACGGCAAGGACCGAACGTATCAGTGCGACTCGCAGCTCAAGATCATCGCGTATCACGGGGTCGATGTCTCCGTCGGCGTGTTCGGTCTGCCTAAGGGGAAGAACGGCGAAATCCGGCTGATGGTTGCACGAAATGTCAAGAAGGACAACGGGCGCTGGGCTGCGTCTGCCGCGCCTGCCATATTGAGAAACGGAAGACTCGAATGGCTGGACGAATGAGCCTGGGGCAGTTCCAGGCTCAGTGCATATGGGAAATTCGGATGAACCTCCCCGCAACCCTCGGTGGGCTCTTGGCCATTGTGCTATGGAGCACGAGCGTGGCCTTGGCTCGCAGCGTGAGTCACCAGTTGGGCCCGCTTAGCGCCGCGGCTGCGGTTTACACGTTTGGCGGCGTGGTCGGCTTGGGCTGGAGCCTGGTTCGGCAGCCGGCGGCGATGCGCGTCATGCTGGGGCTGCCGCGACGCTACCTGCTGGGCTGCGGTGGACTGTTCGTGTTCTACACGGCGGCCTTCTTTCTCGCCCTGGGATTGGCTGAAGATCACCAGCAGTCGATCGCCCTGGGACTGGTCAATTACCTCTGGCCGGCGCTGACGATCCTGTTTTCGCTTCCGCTGCTTCATGCGCGGGCCAATTGGGTGCTCGTGCCGGGCACGCTCTTGGGTCTGGCAGGCATGGTCGTGGTGCTCAGCCAGGGGCAGTCAATCCCGTTGACCGCGGTGCCAGAGGCCTTGGGACGCAATCCGCTGGCATTTGCTTGCGCCTTGGCCGCGGCTGTTTCCTGGGCACTGTACTCGAACCTGGCGCGACGCTGGGCCGGCGCGCATGCGGCGGGCGCCGTGCCGTTGTTCGTACTCGTGGCGGGCGTGCTGCTGGCGGCCATGAGCGGACTCCGTTCGGAAGGCGGATGTTTCACGATTCCGGCGATTGTTGAGGCCGGGCTAATGGGCCTCACGGTGCCGGTTGCCTATGCCTGCTGGGATCGAGCGATGCGCCAGGGCGACATGCGGCTGGTGTCGGCCTGTTCGTATCTGACGCCGCTTTTGTCGACGCTCGTAGCGGCGGCCTATTTGCGCGTGGCGCCGCCGGCCGGACTGTGGCTGGGATGTGCGGCGCTGGTGGCCGGTTCGCTGGCAAGCTGGTGGGCGGTCGAGCATCCGGCCGCCTGATCGGGATCGATGCGGGCAACGCGAACGCCACCGCGATCAGGGGCACACACTACGTCGCTTTCTGTTCCGGCAAGGCTCCTGACACGGCGATTCTGGTATCTGTGTTTCCAGCGCCGACTGCTGGGAATTCGCTTTTCAGCCCCTCGCGCCCCGGCGGGCCGCGAAAATAAGGGGACAACCGTCCTAACGGGGCAGACTGTGAATAATTCTACAGCAAGACTTCCAACTGCTGGGGAGGGTGGTCATGGCATCCACTGGTCATTGAAGAATCCCGCATCCAGGACCTTCGCGGGCGTGCTATTAGTCGCCGGAGCGCTGACATCCAGCACGGCCCAGTCCGGGAGTTGCGGAGTTTGCAGTGAGTTGTTTGGATCGGACTTCTCGCGGATGGTCGGCCCGCTGTTGAGCACGATGTAACGACCGGGATGCTTGGGATTCGGATAAACGGCCAGCGGCACGATGCTCTCCCCTTTCCACAACCTGGCGCCGATCCGCACCTGGTCGTCTTGCCAGCCAATGGGCGTCTCGCTGAGCAGTTCTGCTATCTTACCGTTCGTACCCGGTTCGCCGAACAAGATCAGGTTCTTGTTCTTGAGGTCGTCCAGCGTCAATTGGGCTGCACGTTTGACCGGCAAGTCTCCGCGGAATACTTCGCGCCAGCGGCGCGCTGTGTAGGCCAGTTCGCGTTGGTAGAAAGCTTCCCGCACGGCCGAAGCCGAGGCCCTATCCGGCGGCACCACTACAAACGCGGTCGTGAACGCGTCGTCAATGGGGCCTTGGAGATCGTTGAGTTTGCGAAGAACATCGCCGCGAGAAGCCGGGGGATTCAATTGCCAACGGCCGCCTTCGAGTCCCAATTGGAACGATTGGACCAACTTGCCATTCGGGCGAAATGCGACCGCTTGTCGAAGAACCGCCGGTTCCGCTCCCAGGGGAGTCTGCCCATTGACCGTGACATCGGTTGCGGCAGGCAGATTTCGCGGCTGCACCGCCCGCCCGATCGAAAGGCGAGTCACATTCTTGACGGCGATCTTCAGAGTGTTCCCTTCCCACTCCGCGTCCACGCGGCTGTCCTCCCAGTGCTTTTGCAGGCCGGTCACGGTGACCCAAAACGACCTAGGGTACTTCAGTGTCCGGCCCTGCCAATGGACAGCGTTGGGCGAGTCGGGTTGTCCCGCCTGCATCCGCTCGTGCGTCCAAGCCAGGATCTCCTTGAGCACGTCGGGATGATATTTGTGCCCCATGCCCGGCCCGATGAGATGATGGAGTTTCCGGCCCTCGGCCTGATAGGCCTCGGCCATGATGTCGGCCGCGAGTTTCTGCCGGTCCTTTTCGCCGCTGTACGCCAGCACGGGGATGTTGAACAGGTTCCGCACGTAGCACGGCACGTCGTATTGCCCCCAGAGCGTCTGCGTGTAGCCCGGCGGCATCTGGTCCGATGTCAGGTTCAGGAAACGTTTCACATCCACGAACCCCGCGCCGGCGTGCAGAGCGCACCAACGGTCCGCATAATGCGCCCCCACGTGCCAGGCCCCTGCGCCGCCCATCGAGAACCCGCCCAGCATGATGCGTTGGTCGTCGATCTTATACATCCGCTTGACGGCCTCGATGGCTTCGAGCACGTCCGCCTCGCCCGCCAACTGATACCCCAGGCATTGCCGGCCGAAGGGGTGCAGGACGATGCACCCGCCTGGCTGGAACTGGCCTGACTTGTGCAACCTGTCCACGAGGAAGTGCATGTCGGTGTTCTTATCGCCTCGCCCGTGCAGCCAGACCATCAGCGGCACCGGTTTGACCGGATCCAGGTCTGCCGGGATTTCCAGCCCGATGGGCTGTGGTGAACCATCGATCGAAGAAACGAATCCGCGAGCTACGAGGCCCGTCTGTCTTGTCCATGACGCCTTCTTCGCCCGTAACTCGGCCAGCCGGCTTTCCGCAAGCTGCAGGAGTTCCTTGGCTTTCTCGACATCTTGGGGCCTGTAGAATTCGCCGTTGATCAACGCGAACCGCACCGCCTTCAATAGCACCATCGCGTCAGCCTGTAGCGGGTCCTGGGCAAACGACTTGGCGGCCGCTTCGAGGATGCGAAGCTGCTGTTCCAATGGCAGCCGGATGGCCCGCGGTATCTCCATGCCCACCGGCGGCAACCGATAAGGCTGGCTCGCTTGGACTGCGGCCTTGGCCGGGACTCTGGCAGTGGTTTTGGCTGGAGGCGCAGACTTGGTGCCCGTTTTCGTCGGCACAGTTGGCGCTTGCGAAAAGGCAATTCCAGACGCCAATACCAGCAGACAAAGAGTGCCGATCTTCATCAGGTCACGTCCCGTTTTCATAGGAAGAGGTCTGTTCGCCCGTAGCCATGGTGATTCGAATGGGAAACCTTCAACTCCAGAGTCACTGCCGGGCAGTTCGAAGGCCTTCATGCAGGCAGTTTACAGCAGTTGCCTGCCCACTGCAAACCTCCCCTTGCGTCGCAAAGGCCCGTGAAATGGGCCTGGCGCGAGGAAGATGCACCGGCACAGTGGAGTCTACCACATGGTCTACAGCGAGTCGCTGGCCTACCGTGTCCGTGCCACGTTCGCCGGTCGACGCGGCATCACCGAGAAGAAGATGTTTGGCGGAGTCGGGTTCATGTTCCACGGCAACATGTGCGTGGGCGTCTGGCAGACTTCGCTGATCGTGCGGCTTAGCCCCCAACAAGCTGCGATGGTGCTTACTGCACGCGTCCCAACTTGACCGCGATTGATCGCGTTAGGGTCAGCACGTCATGCCGATGGGAGGCATTTCCGGCCTACGCAACCGCTGACCCCGTTGGCACTCCCCAATGGGTCACCTGGCAAACTTGTCGATGCCTTGAAGGTAGCCGGACATGAAGTGGTCCGTGATCGCCGCCACCTGTTCCCCATAAGACCGCAGGCGAGCAGGATCGAGGCCATTGCTGAGCTGCCGCAGATCTCGCAGGCCACGCTGAAGTGACTCAAACTCCGTCATCGAAAGCGGCGAGAGCTCCGGATGCGATGTTGCAGCCGTCTTCTCCACCACCAACTTGCCATCATGGAACCAGATCAACTTCCCGAAATGCACATAGCCAGGCGGAACCCGCGTGACGACATCCCGCTCGTTCACGAAGCGGACGTAATTGCCGCCGAGTTCGCCCGAGACATAGGCTGCCAGGGCACTATCCGCCAGGAGCGGCTGCCCGAACGTGACCACGCCAGCCGGTCTCAGTCTACCTTGCGTCAGGCACTCGTAGGCAAACGCCACGGCCAACGCGCCCCCGAGGCTATGGCCGGTGATCCAAATGTTCTTCTTCTCCGCGCCCTGAGCGGTCGCCGCTGAAACCAGATTGTCGTACAAGGTCTTCATGCCTTGATAGAAGCCGCGATGGACAATCCCGTGCGGGACAGTTTGCAGAATCGCATCGGTGTTCACAAGCCAGTCCTTGGCATCGTCGGTTCCCCGGAATGCGATCAGGACGGTACGATCATCGCTCGCCACGCAGGCGTAGAGCGATCCACTGGGGAAATGGCTAACCTTGCCGATCCCCCAACGGGCGAACGCAGCGTTGACTTCTGCCTCGGTAGCATAGGACAGGTTGCAGACCTCCGCGAAAGTACGGGCAACAGGCCACGGAATGCTCTGGTCGTCGTTCCAACGATTCCCCGGCGCAGCGAAGGTTGCCGCAAGCGGCGGGCTGGCCGGGGGCTGGATTGCCGCCAGGGTAGCACGGACCTGAGTGCCGGGCGAAGACGTGGTTTTGTCGCACCCTCCGGTCAGCAAGGCACCGAGGGAAAAAAGAATAGCGATTGCCGAACAGAACTTGCTCATCATGCCTAGTCCCTCCCAGAGTGTTGCGCTCGGAAGTCTCCACCGACGAGCCCGCCCACTCCGAATTCACGGGAACGTGCGGGGGTTGGCCGATCCCATAGACCGGACGATTTCCACAAGAAGGGGGATAGCAGGGTGGAAAGGATACTGAAATCGAAGGTCAAAGCCCAGATCAATCGGGCAACCGGGGAGGGGGCGTAGCAGGAATGCGGCCCGACCCAGCCGCCCATCGAGGGGTAGAACCATGCGATTTAACGCAAGCCGGGGAAGTCGGGTGGTCTTGTGTCGAAGCACCGACTACGATCCGCGTAGGACAATCGAAGCGGACAGCGCGGGCCGTGGAATATTCGCTCTTCTTTCGGCCGAAGTCGTCGTAGGCGGCCGAGACGAACGTGTTGTCGGCAAAGATCGTCTTCGTCTGGTTGCCGACGGTGGTGGTGCCCAAGTGGAGTCCGGCTCGACAGAGCACTTGGGCAATCTTCTGCTTTCCCAAGGACGGGCAGAGAGCCTTCAGTCGCTGGACGAGATGGCGGACCAACTCGGGAAACTTGTTGACCGGCTGGAAGGTCTACACCAAGGCCTCGGTTCCTTCCTCATCAATCCGCCGGACCTAGGAGCTGATGGTTTCCGCTGTCACCAGGAAGACCTTGACAGTCTGCTCCAAGGACCAACCTCGGGTGGCACGAAGTTCCAGGATTGCCATTCGCTCCGTGGCTGGGTAGTGAGGTCTCCGCCGGGGATCGATCTGTGCCATGCGGACGTCTTTGATGCGAATCTCCTCACGAAGCTGAGCCACTTCCTGGGTCAAACGGTCGTTCTCGGCCTTCAGCCGGACCCGTTGGTTGGTGCTGTCGGCGGCCCAGCTCCGACTGTAGGTCAAGGCGTACTGTGCGAGGGCGATTATATGGAGAATGGCGGATTTGACGTGGGTGCCCCAGTTGTTGGGGAGTGGGATCTCCGGGGGTTTTCTCTTGCCGCCCATCTGGACCTCGAAGGGATCGTCTTGTCGTCGGCTCCCTTCAAGATTGGCATAACCTCCATGGACAGTGAAGGTTACGATACATGGCAAGACAACCCAAATATCCCTGGACTACCGCAGGGGGTGGGACTTCGCGCTTCGCGGAACTGCGCATGGTGGTTGCCAGCTCACGTGCTCTGCCCGATCGGCCATCTATTAGGAATGCCGTGGTCGGATGGTGTCAAGGATCGGCCATGGTGAGGAGGTGCATACAGGATCGCCCGTGATGGCGAAAGCGTCGATTCAAACTCGCCGGCATTCGCTCGTCCTATAGGTACCTCAAATGAGCTTCTACTTTTTCGATCTGCACGCTGGAGTTCACCGTCGCGT
The DNA here is from genome assembly GCA_039680305.1 of Thermoguttaceae bacterium. Classification (GTDB taxonomy): domain Bacteria; phylum Planctomycetota; class Planctomycetia; order Pirellulales; family Thermoguttaceae; genus JBDKTH01. Next base: position 6,507 of record JBDKTH010001083.1, read on the forward strand.
CACTCGAGGCCATGGAGATCTCGACTTCGTTCCGGCCCGCTTTCCAGCCGCCCGCCGGCACGGCCCACTCCAGCCGCAGCAGTCGCTGTCTTGGGTTAATCTTGTAATCCCCTTTGCCACCCGACGTGGGCGACGGCTTGGGGGAGAAGATTTGCGGGTCTTTCCATTCGGCGTTCCGGATCGCGGGCGGCAACACAATGCCGTTGAAGCGCGCCTCAAACGACTCGCTCTCCTCTGCCTGAAACAGTATGCCGCAGAGCGTGAGGAGCGCCCGGCGGCCGCCTATCGGCGGGGCGTCGCTGACGTGCAAGGTGAATTTCGCGGACCGGCGTTCCCGGCTCAGAGATTGCGGCAAGGGCGCCGTGTCGTTGCGATTGAAAAACCCTTCCGCCCACGGATACCCGCCCCGCCGCTCCACGGCGAAGAGCTTGTCCTTGCCGGCCATCGTCCGCGCGTCGCCGACTTCCTTAAAGGCGGCCTGATGGCTGAGCGGAGCGATTTCCCCGCCGATCTTCTCGGCAAGCTCGGGCCGGCCGAGAGCCCAGTTGAAGGTCACCACGCTGTCGGCACCCCGCTGAAAATGATTGGCAAACACGCCGCGCAGGAACTCGATCGGCGCGTAGCGGTAGCCGTCGGTGGCATGGTGATCGTCGAAGCACGGCTGGAGTTGCACGCCCGGACCGACCGCCGCGCGCATGCCTTCCACGTCCACGTCCATCGACCGCGAGCCGAGCGTCAGCACGTCGACGAGGTGCTGCGCGGCCCAAGTCTTCACGTCGAAGCCGTCGGCGTGGCATCCATCGAGGGTCTGCGGCACCCGCGCGGCCAGGAGCAGCGGGCGACCGCGGCGTTTCGCGACGTCGAGCAACATCGTGCGGACCATGCGCATGAACTCTGTGGCGTGCTCGCGGTGTTCCCATTGCCGCCCCACCGGCAGGCAGGGCACGTGACGCGCGAAGTCGATCTGCAGGCCGTCCAGGTCATAACACTCGGTGACCTCGCGCAGCATGGCCACCTTGTGCTCCCGCAGCCCGGGCGACGCCAGGTTCCACATCCCGTGCCGCCACCACGTGGTCGGCACGACCCAGTCGGGGTGCCGCGTCTTCAAGGGATCGGGCTCCTTGCCGAGTCCTCCCTCCGGCAGAATCTCGACTTCGCTGATGCGGTGATTCCAGAAGACTTCCAAGTTGCGGCGGCGAGTCTCCTGTACCAGTTCCCCAACCCAATCGATTCCCTCCCGCCGCCAGCGGTCGACGAGCGACGGTCCGAGCCAGGGCGCGACCTTGCTCCCGGGGATCGCACCCGACGCATTGCCGCCGATGTCCCACCAGATCGCGTCGATCTGGCTGCCCGGCTCGTCCACGTACGAGAACGCGACGTCGCGAAACGGCGCAAACGGCGGGGTCGCAGCGGGGTGCATCTTCGCGTACTTCAGCATCACCCAATAGACGTCTTGCTGCACGACGATGCGCCGCTTCCGGCGCCGCAGCGCGTCGCAATGATCCGCGGGGAGTTCGATCGGCGTCGCACCCGGTGCGGTCGACGCACCCGCGGTGACGAGGATCGCTGCTGTGGAAGCTCGAAGAAAATGGCGTCGCGCGATGGCGGTCATGGGGATCAGTCTCCCTTGAGCCTCAGGTCGAAGTCGGCCGGCGTCGTATTGTCGGGCAAAGCAGGATAACCTCCTTCGCGAGGAGAGCCAGCCCGCTGGTGCAGCCCCACAGCAGTTCGACTTCATGCCACACGGTCTGGTACACGGTCGGATGGCCGTCTTCGCGACTGTTTCTATCAATAATCTCGCAGTCCTCGCCGGTCAAGGAATTGCGATGTTTGCCGCTATACGACAAGCGGCGTGCCTCCATCGTCTCAGGAGAGCACACCTTGGGCATTCTCAAGACTGTCTATCTTCTGATTCGGGCCCTCCTGCTGCACCGGCTAGCCGATTTCCTGTAAGACCTTCCTGCCCAGGGCTTTCGCCTTCACTGCGAGTGCTCGACGCTCCTCGTCATTGAGAATAAGCCGCTTTTTGCCGAGCCCTTTCTTGAGAACCTCGATTTCCTTCCGCTGGAACTCGATGATCTGTTGTTGCGGTTGGTTCATCCAGCCAACGAGAATCACCAGCAAGAGTTGCCACGGTTGAAGAATGAAAGTCATGGGTCACCGGTGCAGAGATCGAGGGGCACAACCTCAGCATGATTGGGCAGCCAATGGGAATCAACCGCCCGAAAACGATGCGCCCCCCCGTCTGTAAGTGCCGTGGCATTTGACACTTGCGATTCGGCCGAGCATTTTGACTAATCGCCGTTCACGCACGGGAAGCGCCGAATACGCCGAGAATCACGTGCCCGGGATGTTCACGGTGCTGTCGCCCGTAGTACAATGGCCGCTCTTGACGGGGTTCCGGTTTTGTGCGGCCTTCGCACCCAAAGCAGGAAGAGCCAAATGTTTTTTGGAGGGCACAGATGTTACGTCGTGATTTTTTGAAGGGAGCAGTGGGGATCGCGGCGGTTCCGTTGCCTTCCATCGGAGGGCAGGTTTCCTCCCGGAATAGAATCCGGCTGGGCCTCATCGGATGCGGCGGCCGCATGGGACTCGGCATCCAGTACGGCATTTTGAACAACCTGTGTGGCCCGGACGAGGAGATCGTCTGTATGGCCGAGCCGGATCCGAGTCATTGGGACAAGATTCGCGCCGTCGTGAAGCATCATCAGCCGACGACCGACAGCTCGAAGATCCAGGCCTTCTACGATTACCGCGAGATGTTGGACAAGAGGGGGGGCGAAATCGACGCCGTCGCGATTGCGACACCGAACCACCACCACGCCGCCGCCGCGATCCTCGCGATGTCGAAGGGCCTTCACGTCTACGTCGAGAAGCCGATGGCCCTCACGGTCGAGGAGGTGCGCCTCATGCGCGAGGCGCAAAAAAAGTCTGGTGTCGCGACGCAGGTCGGCAACCATGGCCACAGCGAAGAGGGCATGCGCCGCCTTGTGGAGTACATTCAGAGCGGCGTGCTCGGGCAGATCCATGACGTGTGGGCGTTCGACGATCGCCTCAACGCGATGATGTACCGTCCCCCGAAGGCCGAGCCGCCGAAGGGCATGGACTGGGACGCATGGTGCGGCCCCGCACCGGTGTGCGATTATTACGCGGGCACTGCGGACCATAACGGCATGCATCCGCACGACTGGCACGCGTGGATCGGATACGGCAACGGCGCGATCGGCAACATGGGCACACACATCCTCGACCCTGCGTTCTGGGCGCTTCGCCTCGGCGAGGTCCATCCCACGAGCGTAGAGGCCACCGATCTCAAGTGGGGCGTGGCGGGAAGTTGGACCTGGCGCAACACGATCCACTGGCGCTTCCCTGCGCGCAAGGGAATGGACGCGATGACGCTGCATTGGTATGACGGCGTGAAAGACGGCATCCCATACGACAAGGCGCACGTGAACAAGATCGGCGTCTGTCTGAAGCGCGAATACCAGAACCTGCCGCCGATCATCGAGGAACTCGAGAAAAAACACGGCCAAAACCTGGGGCGCCTCGGCACGGTGTACGTGGGCGAGAACGGCGTCATGGCCATTGGCCCGCACGGCGACGGGCTCCAATTCCTCCCCAACGATCTGCGGAACAAACTCCCGAAGCCGCCGAAGACGATCCCGCGCGAGAAGGGCATGGACCATCAGCAGGATTGGCTGCGCGCGATCCGCAACCCGAACCGCCCGGCCGGCTGCAACTTCGATTATTCCGCGCCGCTCGCGACGACGGTGCTCCTCGGCAACGTGGCGGCCCGCGCGGGGCTCAAAAAAATCGAGTGGGACGGCACCACGATCACGAACGACGAGTCCGCCAACGCGTTCCTCAAGACCACGTATCGGCCCGGCTGGGAAATAAAGGGTTGATCTGCGCGATCCGGCTAACCAGAGAGAGAAAGGGGATACCATGCAGAGACGGCATTTCATGTCATTGGGGTTGGCGAGCGCGGCGCTCTCGGGATGGGCGGCGGGGGCGCCTAAGAAGGTGTCCACCGCCGTTGCAAAGGCGGACGGCGGCGGCGACAAACGGATGCGCGGCCCGTTTCCGATCCTCTCCACTCCATACAACGCGGACGGCAGCGTGGACTACGAGTCGCTCAAACGCGGCGTGCGCTTCACGGCGGACAGCGTGTGCCCGGGCGTGATTTGGTGTCAGTCGAACGACGCGGTCGACCTGTTGACCTTCGAGGAGAAGGTGAAGGGGTATGAGGCGTGCGCTGAGGCGATGCAGGGCGTCGCCTGCATGATGACGTTCGGCTGCAACGGCGTGGACACGGCGCAGATGCTCCGCGAGGCAGAGGCCGTCGAGACGATCGCAAAGAAGTACCCGCGGACGAACATCGCGATCATCACGCGCCCGCCGAGCAAGGGCAAGACGCTCGACGACGTGCGCGCCTACTACGAGGCGCTGGCGAAGGTGGCGAAGCGCCCGGTGATCATCCAGACGGTCGTGAACAACACGTGCCCGTCCCCGACGGTCGAGATGCTGATCGACCTCGCAAGGAAGTACCCGACGATTTACGGGTACATCAAGGAGGAGTCGGGCGGCCCGAAGGCGAACGACAACATGATCAAGGAGAACGCCGCGAAGCCGGTTATCCACACGGTGTTCAGCGCGTGGGGCGGTTGGCAGTGGCTCTACCAGAGCCGCCGCTGCGGATCGGAGGGGCTCGTCACGGAACGTTGCGCATACGCGCCGCTGCTCGGCTATATCTGGAAGCAGATGGAGAACAACGACCGCGACGGCAAGCTGACGCTCGCTTACGCGCTGCTCCGCCTCCTGATCGACCAGCGCGACTTTCCCGGCGGCCTGCGCGGGTATTCGCTTTATTACCTCCAGCGTCAGGGCGTGTTCAAAACCACGGTGTCGCGTGCCTACCTCAAGGCCGAGAAAAAGGAACAAGGCCTGGTGGCGGTCGGCGACGACACGAAGTGGAAACTCGAAGATATTACGCTCACGGACCTCCAGAAGGCCGAGCTCGACGAGTGCTATGACGATATGCTGCGCTTTGTGAAGGAAAACGGCTGAACGCCTCTGACGGCCGCGCGATGGCTTCGTCGATGGGCGTGCGAGCCTGTCGGCCACGATCGACAACCGGGGTGTGAACGGCGTGAAAGTAGTTCCCGTAGAGCAACGTGTCGGGCGCGTTCGTGTACGAGTGGTCCGCGGATAAGCCATAATGCTGCCGCGTGCCGACGCCCGCAACGAGGCCGGCGGCCCGGCCTACCAGTTTCCCCCGAAGCATGCCCTGGCCCAGCT
>JBDKTH010000766.1:0-5084 GCA_039680305.1 Thermoguttaceae bacterium
CCGAGCGGTAGCCGCGCTTGAGGTGCCTCCGCTGTTTCCTGACCCGGTCGCCGGGGCCGGCGCGGGGAGGGTCTCCTCTCTGGGCGTGCTGAGCGGCTGGGGGCGGCGCTGTTCGGTCGGCAGCGGCTGAGGGATGTCCAGCCGCGGGGCGCCCTCGGGCGTCTCCGGGAGCTGCACCGATGGCGTCTGGTTGAGCTTTCCGCCGCCCTTGCCCCCGGAAAAACGCGGGGCTTCCGATTGCTTCAACGTGTCGGGCAGTTGCGTGGTGGGCGTCGAGGGAAGTTCGACCGTCAGCGGGGGGCGTGAAGTGTCAGGAGCGCCTGGTCGGGCAGGCGCGACGATCGCTGGAGGGGGAGCGACAGGAACCGCTCCGGGACGCACCGCCGCACCGCGTCCCCGGCAGGCTTCTAGTTCCCGTTGGGCACGCTGCAGCTCGCCCTGCTGCTGGAAGACCATGTCTTCCAACTGGCGATTTTCCTGTTCGAGCGCAAGAATCGCCTGCTTGGCGTTGCCGCTGCAGCCGGCCGCCGTCAGGCATCCCAGACCGATGATCGCCACTAGCCAAGCTTTCATGGCATCCCTGCGATTTGGCGTTCGCGGAACGTCCTTGTTCCACGACTCTCCCCCGCTTGATCGCCTCCGCCGGGCTCAGCCCTGCGGCGGCGACACGTGCTCGATGATGCTGTCGATCAGGCCGTACTCCTTGGCTTCGTCGGCCGACATGAAGCGGTCGCGATCCGTGTCGCGCTCGATCCGCTCCAGCGTCTGGCCGGTGTGCTTCAGCAGGATCTTGTTGAGCCGTTCCTTGATCTTCCCAAATTCCTTGGCATGGATCATGATGTCTTCGGCCGTGCCTTCCATCCCCGCCAGGGGCTGGTGAATCATGATCCGCGCATTGGGCAGCGCGTTGCGTTTCCCGGCCGAGCCCGCGGCCAACAACACGGCGGCCATCGATGCGCACTGTCCGACGCAGTAGGTCGCCACGTCGCAACTGATGAACTGCATCGTGTCGTAGATCGCCATTCCCGCCGTCACGGCGCCGCCCGGCGAGTTGATGTACAGGTGGACGTCGGCCTTGGTGTCTTCCGACTGGAGGAAGAGCAGCTGGGCGACGATCGCGTTGGCCACTTCATCGTTGATCGCCGAGCCGAGAAAGATGATCCGATCCTTCAGCAGCCGGCTGTAGATGTCCATCGCCCGCTCTTCGCGGCCGCTCTTCTCGATCACGTAGGGAATCAGGGGCATAGCGTTTTGCTCCGTTGGACAAAGGGCGAAGGAATGGGAGCCGTGCCGACGACCGCCGCACTCCTGGGGCCGCCGTATCGGCTACCAAACCTCATTCCTCCACCCGAATCGTCCCAAATCGTTCGTGCTGGTTCGCTCGTCTGTCTACTTTTCCTCTTCTTCCCCACCGGGCATCTTTTGCCGCGTGAGAATCTCGTCAACGACGCGGTATTCCTTGGCCTCTTCCGCGGTCATGTAGAAATCGCGGTCCGTGTCCTTGGCGATCCGGTCGATCGGCTGATCGGTGTGGAAGGAAAGGATCTGGTTGAGGGTTTCCCGCGTCTGGAGGATCTCTTTGGCCTGGATCTCGATGTCCGAGACCTGGCCGCCGACCTGACCGTAGGGCTGGTGGATCATCACCTTCGCGTGCGGCAGGGCGAATCGCTTCCCTTTTGCGCCGCCGGCCAGAAGAACGGCCCCGCCGCTGGCCGCCAGGCCCACGCAGTAGGTGGCCACCGGGCAGCTGAGGATCTGCATCGTGTCGTAGATCGCCAACGTCGCGCTCACGCTGCCGCCGGGCGAGTTGATGTAGAAGTGGATGTCCTTGCGGCGATTCTCGCTCTGCAGGTACAGGAGCTTCATCACCAGCTCGTTGGCGTTGCCGTCGTGGATTGGCCCCTGCAAGAGGATGATCCGGTTCTCCAGCAACAGGTCGCCGAGCGTCATCGTGCGCTGGCGTTGATAATCGCGATAGTTTGCCACGGGATCAACCAGAGATGGGTGAATGGAACTGCTCATCATACTGGAATCGTACGCAAGTAAAGACGAAAAGGTTAGCCCTCGCGGCGCCGAAGCGTGCTGCCTGCCAGGATACTCAGCAAGCGACAGACAGACTGTCCAGCGCGCAGCCGCACCCGGCTCGCCTCTCCCCCCGTGCCACTGAAAAGGCCTCCTCGCTCAGCAACACGTTACGATTCGCCGGCATCCCTGCCGTTACTCTGAACCCTCGGGCTTTGCCTCGGGGATCGCCGAATCGTTTTCCCCACCGCCGGCCGTCCGGTCGATCGCCTCGGCCTCGACGGCTTCCGGCTCGTAGGGGACTTCTTTGAATTCAGCTTGGGCCAGAATGAGTTCGATCACCTTCCGTTCGACGATCTGGTTGCGCAGGACATCCATCCCGCCTTGCTTCTCCAGTCGCGAACGCACCCGCCGTGGCGTTTCGCCACTCTGGTGAGCGATCAACCAGATCTCGTTGTCGTAGTCATCGGGCGCCGCATCGATCTGCTCTTCTTCGGCGATCCGCTCCAGCATGAAGTGTTCCTTCAAAGCTCGGGCGGTCGACTGCCGGCTGTTTTGACGCAACTCGTTTTCGTAGGCGCGGATTTCGTCGTTGCCGAAGCCGCTGCGCTGCAGCTCCATCACGGCCCGCTGCAGTTCGCGGTCGCTCTGGCGCCGCAACAACTCGGGCGGGAGATCCCAGTTGGCCCCGGCCGTCAACGCCGCGGTGACCTGCTGGCGGGCGGTCTGGTACTGCTGATACTCCAGCCGCTGGCGGAGGTTGTCCCGCACGGCGTCGCGCAGTTCGGCTTCCGACTCGAAACCGCCCATCGCTTCGAGGAATTCCGGGGTCAGCTCGGGCAGCTCCAACCGCTTGACGTCAAGGACCTCGAAGGTCGCCTGGACCGATTTGGCCCGCAGGGCGGCGTTCGGGGCGTCCTCGCTCAGCTCCGCCGTGGCTTCGCGGGTCTCGCCGGCACGCACGCCGACCATGACCTCGCCGAAGTTGGCGATCTTGCCGTCGCGGAAGCTCAGGACCGGCCGAATGCGAATCACTTCTTCCTTCGCGCTCGATAGCTCGGCGCCGTCATGGCGGAAGGCGAGATTCGTGGTGATATAGTCGCCAAGCTCTGCCGGGCCGTCGTGCGGCACGAGCCGGCCATAGCGGGACAAGAGGTTCCGAAGAGCGTCGTCCACGTCCTTGTCGGTGAACTCGCGGACGGGCTTGTCGATCTTCAGCCCCTTCCACTGCGGCAGGTCGAATTCCGGCCGAACCTCGAGATCGAACTCGAACGTCATCGGGCCATCGACCGGCAACTCGACGGTGCGGGGGTCGAAGTCCGGCTCGCTGATCGCGGCCAGCTCTTTTTCCTCGCTGACCTGCGAGATGCTATCCAACAGGAGACTACTCTTGACCTGATCCGCCACGTCCTTCCGGAAACGCGCTTCAACGATCCGACGCGGGGCATGGCCCTGGCGGAAGCCGGGAACATGAGCCGACGTCATCAGCTCGGAGAACTGCTTGTTGAAGTAACGCTTGATGTCGTCCGGAGAGACCGTGACCGTGATGTGACGCTGGCAGGCGCCGCGTTCCTCGATCGCCACTTCAAGATTAAGCTTCTCGGGCGTTTCCTCACCCGTAGCCGCCGCATCCTGGGGAAGGTCGTCGTCGCGGGTCTCGGGGTCGTTCTTGGAGGGGTCGCGATCAGCCATGCCTGTATTCAGTCACAACAGAGGGCCAGAAAAGCAAACAGAGCGGGTGATGGGATTCGAACCCACGACAACGACGTTGGCAACGTCGTGCTCTACCAACTGAGCTACACCCGCCCGGCAATAAACGTCGATTTGTCGACCGGCTGCCCTGCCGGGCCAGTTCAATCTGAACCGGTGGGCCGACAATTCTGCCGAAGTCTCGCAATTATAGGTCCGCTAGACTCGCTTGCAAGGGCAATTGGTCTGAGGTCAATAAACCCGATCCCCTGCCAGGCGTCAATTCCCTAGTGCGGTTGGTCAACAAATACCACGAACGGGCCGTTTACCGCCAGCAATATACCCCGAAAGAACTATCACCGAGGGCTCCGTTGTACGCCGAGGAAGACTCGATGGCGGCTCGCTTTGTGGAAATCACGCGAGGGGGAACTCCGGGGAGCCGCTTGCTCGCCCACCTCGAATGAGCCGCATTGCCCCCTCACCGCAGTTGCCGGGGCTGTTGGGGCCAATTATTATAGGAGTGCGCAGTGGATCTCGCTCCTGCCCCTCCGCCGCCCCCCGGAACATGCCTACCGGAGCCATGAGTGCCCATGGAAGCCAAGCTGATCATTGTTATAGGTAAGACCAACAGGGCCGAGGTGGCTTTGAAACTACCGGGCACGATTGGTCGAAGCCGGGAGGCCGATCTGACGATCGCCCACCCCATGATCAGCCGACAGCACTGCCAGTTGTTCGAGGTCGATGGCCTGGTGAAGATCCGTGATCTGGGCTCCTTGAATGGCACCTTCATCGGCGAAGAGCAGATCAAAGAGGCGGACCTGCCTCCGCACACCGAATTCTGCATCGGACCACTGACGTTCCGCGTGGAGTACGAATATGTCGGCCCGACGGCGGAAGCGCCCGAGTTCCTCGCCGTGCCCGAACCGCCGCCGGAAGGTTTGCTGCCTTTCGAGCCCGACTTCCTGCCGGCCGCAGAAGAGTCGCCGGCCGTGGCCCCCAGCGTGGAATTGCCGGCCCCCGTGGCGCCGGCCGGGAGTCCGCCCCCGTTACCGACCTCGACGAGCGTGCCGCTAGTCAGCTTCGATGCCGGGGCACCGGATCTCTCGGGCTGGAGTGCCGCAGTGCAGCGCGGACAGCTGGATCGGCCGCCGGAAGAGCTTCGTCCGGCAGCCCCCGCGCCGGTGCCGAGAACGCCTGAGCCACTGGCAGAAGAGGACGAGTCGTTTATCGGCGAGTTCCTGGTCGACGAATTGTCGGCCGAGACGCCGCCACCCCCAGCGGCTTCGGAGCCGACCATCACGGAAGCACCCCAGGCGGAATCCTCGGTCGCCGCGGAGCCGCTGGCATTCACCGAGCCGCCGGTTGAATTGCCG
>JBDKTH010000509.1:0-6138 GCA_039680305.1 Thermoguttaceae bacterium
GACGGCCAGAGGTCGCGTGCGGCCGCCTGGCTGACGATCGCCTCCACGTCGGCCCCGAGCAAGAAACCTTGCCGTTGCAGGTCCAATGCGGACTGCCGGATACGGGCGACGTACGTCTCGCGGGTCGGATAGCGTTGGAGCACGGACGGGCGGGGGTCGGCCGCCTGCTGACGCTCGGCCGGCGTGCGGGTCAACGGCAGATAAGACCCGTGAAACCCCACCAGTCGCCCTTCCGCCCCGCAGGCGGCCGCACGCAGGTTCCAGCCGGTGTAGGTGGCCGTCGGCACGGCGATGTCGGGCAGGCGTATCCCGCCGACCTCGTTGCCATCGGCATCAACTGCAGGAACGAGTGTGCAATAGGCCGGCCCGACGCGCGGCGGGACCTGGTCGGCAATGCCCTCGGTCGTCCAACGGGACCCGAAGTCCAGCCGCGGCGGCCGATAGGGCCCCGCGGGCAGGTTGACGCCCGGGATCTTGGGGAAGCGGTTGCGGTACGCGTCTGGCGTGACCAGCGTCCCGTCGGCAATCCGCGGATAGCGGCTCGCCGGCGGTTCCTGGCCACCCGCGAGCCAGCGATCCAAGGCGACCAGCAACGCGCGGAGCACGGGCCCACGGTCGTCCAGGGGATTGTGAAGGTTCTGGCAGATGCCACGCTCGGCCGGCGTGCCCCCCAGGTGCTGAGCCCCGGCCACGGTGTACAGGCGGACGTTCGGATCCAGCGGCACATCGCGGGTGCCCTCCACGTCGGTATGGACCAGCGAGGCCGCCCGGGTCCAATACTCCGTCGAAGTCTGCGTGATGACGATCTTGGGCAGATGCCCAGCCGTCTTGCAGCGGGCGAAAAGCTCGCCGGTTTGCCCCGTGAGCGGATCGGTCTGGGGCATGGTGGCAAACGGGAAGGCGTCCGTCCCGCAGAGCATGTTTTCGTGCGGCGTTCCGGTGAGAGTAGCGATGCCGAAACGCTGGCTGAAGAGACCGCGGCCCGCGCCGGCGACGTGGCTCATCGCCCCGTCAAACACCATCCGCCGCTGTTCGTCGGTGTTGAAGCCCTCGAAGAGGAAATGGTTGATGAAGCGTCCCGACTGGGAGATGCCGAAGATGCTCGTGCGTGCGACGTCGCTGGCCAGCGGATTGGCGGTGCCCGCGCGGTCGGCGGCTGCGTAGCGGAAGAACGAGACGCAGTCGCGCACGGCAGCCAGCCCGAGCCCATTGACACGCGGGTCCCGGCCCTCGTAGACCAGTTCGTAAAGCCAACCCGGTCGAAGCCCTTCCTTGACGTACAAGTGCACGGGATCGGGAACCAGCTTACCCTCTTCCCACCGGCCGAAGGCCCATTGGTCGTGCGGAATCTCCACGGCCGGCCGCGTGCGATCGGGACGCATCGTGAGCGTGGCCGCGCGATGGTCCGGATTGACCGGGGGATAGGCGGTCGAGATGCCCCAGGGGCCCCAGTAGAACGGCTGACTGAAAACCCGCTCGTCCCGGCAGATCTCCACATGGATCTTGCCGGTGATCGGCCGATCTCCGTCACGGGCCACGGGCAAGCCGATGAGCAACCGCCCGTCACCCTCGACCACGTCGCCGTTCCAGCCACACCACAGGACGCTGTAGCCCTGCTCCATGAGGAAGCCGTTGCCCGCATCGGCCAGCGACGTCGGGTTGTTGCCCCGCGTGCCGTTGAAGGTCCAGAGGGCCAGCTTGTTGCCCCGGTTGTTCACCTCGTAAAGCAGGTGGCCATTGCCACGCTTCGGATCCTGGGGCTTGAGCAGGAAGAAGTCGCTCCAGAATTCCACCCGGCCGCGGGCGTTCCGCGGGGCCAGCTTGAGGTCGGCGATCCGGGCGTTCGCCGGATCATTCGGATCGACCTCTAAAAACAGCCGGCCGGTGATCTTCTCATAGGGCCCGGTGCGGCCGAAGGCGTGACCATCGGCAAACGGCACCCGCTGGTCGATCTTGACCCGCACGACTTCGGCCCGACCCGGCAGGCAGGTCAACAGCGTCAAGAGCGACAAGGCCAGACCGCAGATTCTCCCTCGATTCATGGTGCTTCCCCAAGATGAACTTGCACGACCCTCAGCCACCGCTACTAGATTACCGACCTTGGTCGTCCTAGTCCATAAGGTGGGCAGTCCGGGGGGAAGCCGGGACGCGTCTTACGCCAGGTCGCGATCCTCGAACAGCAGCAGGGCCACGAGCATCGCCACAAGGCTATAAAGCGCGCAGTAGCCGCCGACCCAGGCCAAGTAGGTCAGCGGGACGTGCTGTCCGGTGGAAATCGCCGTCTCCATGGTGAAGTGATCGAGCCCCGGCAGGACGGCAGACAGAAGCCGCCCCACGAACGACACCATCTCGAACTGCCCCACCGACGAATTCACCAGCGACGGGACCAGGTGGCCCAGCACGTAGACCGACATGCAGATCACGATATTGGCCAGCATGGGCAGCCGCGTCGAGATCGCCACGCTGACCGATGTGAGCACCACGGCCTCGAAGAACGATAAGACCAGACCGGGAAGGATCTGGACCATCTCCATGTAGCAGTCGAGGCTCGTCGGCTCGGGCATCGACGATTCCCGGGCGTCGTAGACCACTTTGTAGGAGACCGAGGCGAGGAACACGGCCCCGAGGATGATAAACATGATCACGACTGGGCCGAGAATCCCGAGGAACTTGCCCACGATCAACTGCCAGCGGCTGACCGGCTTGGAGAGGAGCGTCAAGGCGGTGCGGCCTTCGATCTCGTCGGCGATCGACACGCTGGCCGTCCACACGGCGAGGATCCCGGCCAGGAGCTTGATCAGCGTCAGCCCTTCGGCCTTGAGCATCTTGATGTCTTCGCCGAAGGTGTTGTAGGGCACGAGCGGGAAGATCACGCCCAACAGGGCGATCCCGACGGCCAGCAGCACGTAGAACAGCGGCTGCGCCAGGGCCTCCTTGGCGGTCGTCTTGGCGATCGCGGCCACCTTGGGCAGGACCAGCCGCAACACGAGGAACAGCACGTAGAAGGCGGCCAGCGCCCCGCCCGCCCCCGCGGCCACCATCCACAGCGGCCTCAGCCACGTCATCAGCGCACCGAACAGAACCAGATTACCGGCTGCCAAATCCATGCTCGTATCCCGACTGCTAGACCACGATTCCTCGTACCGATGCGTCTGCCCGTCTGCGTTGCGTGTAGTTACGCGTCCCGCTTGCCATTGGTTCGGCCCAACGGACCTAAAACCGGATGTCAAACCCGTGAAACTGACCGCCGGCGGGACGGACGGTCACCTCAACGTCGTCGATGTACTGCTCCATCTCGGCCTTGACCGCGTTGACCAGACGGTCTATTTCGGCGGGCCGCCCTTCAGCGACCAGCCGGACGCGGCCGTCGGGGAGGTTCTGCACATAACCGGTCACGTCGTAGTGAGCGGCCAAGCGCCGGGTCGAGTAGCGAAACCCAACCCCCTGAACCATCCCGCGGAAACACACCTCGCGTTGTTCGAGTTCGTCCAAGTCGCCGTCCCTCTTGCCAAGAACGTCCAGTATAAGTCGCGTCGCGCAGCGATTCCAGGGGACTGTTGGCTGCCGTGGGGAACAAGGCCCCTTGGCAGAATGGAATCCCTCCCTGCCCCACCGATTCGGTCTTGACCCGGAGGGGGCCATTCCCTACTCTCCGGCCATGAACCAGAATACCCACAGCCACGGTCTCGGAAGATGGGCGGCGATCGTCGCCATCTCGGTCGTAACTTGCTGCGCAGCAACATCCTACGCTCAGCAAAACACGCTTGCCCCGGAGCCGCAGGACGGCGTCCTCGTGCACCGCAACGGCGAAGTCTTCCGGGGAAAGATCACCCGGGCGGGTGATCGGCACATCGTGGCCCTCGGCGGCGGCCAGATCATCGTCAAGTCGAGCGACGTCGAGGCCTGTTGTACGACGCTGGAAGAGGCCTATCGGCTCCGAAAGCAGTATCACCCGGCCGACTGCGCCCAGGATTACCTCGAGATGGCCCAGTGGTGCCAACGCCAAGGCCTGCTGGACGCCGCCAGCCAGGAACTGGTCGAGGCCAAACTGCTGGACCCTGCCCATCCGATGATCCCCCTGCTGGAACGCCGCATTCAGACGTCGCGTCAAGGCGTCGAAAACCGGGGGCCAATCGCCAAAGCGCCCGAGGGCCGGCTCGCGTTCAGCGAGTTGGACCGCGTCGCCCGCGGCATGCCGGCCGGCACGATGGAGAGTTTCACCCAGGTGGTCCAGCCGATGTTGGTGAACAACTGCACGGCCACTGGCTGTCACGGCCCCGGCGCCTCCGACACGTTCAGCCTGACCCGCGTCTCGCCGGGCGGCCCCGCAAGCCGGCGCATGACGCAGCGGAATCTGGCCACGATCCTGCAACGGATCGACCGGAACAACCCGTCGGCCAGCCCCCTGCTGGCCACGCCCCTGCGTCCGCACGGTTCCGCCAAAGGCCCCATCTTCACCGATCGGCAGGCGGCCCAGTACCAGCAACTCGTCGACTGGGTCTACCGCGTCTCGCAGATGCCCGACATGAGCGACTCGTCGGTGATGCAGGCCTCGCACGTCGAACGTGAGAAGCGGCCCCACCAGGCCTCGCAGGCCGTGTACACCGACCCTGCGACGCAAGCCGACATGGCGGAGGAAGCCCCCTTGGCAGATCAACTGCCAGCGGCCCTGCCGACGCCGGCCAAGCGTCACAGCAAGCCGCAGCCGAAGGTCGTCGAGGGGCCCTTGGGCGTCAGTTCGCCAGAGATGCCGGTCGCCCCCTTGGACCGGCCCGGCGTCAAACGCGGGGCTCCGCCCAAAGAGTTCGTCCCCGCCGATCCCTTCGACCCGCAGATCTTCAACCGCCAGTTCTTCCCCGGCGAATCCGCCCCCGTCGACAGCACGCCACCGCAGCCGCCCCAATAGTCCTCCGATCGCTCGGTCCAATTGGGATGAACGCCGGGCTAACGCGTGTGCCACTGCTTGCCTTCTTGGCAAGCAGTGCCGCAACTCCACATGCCCTGCGTTGTTGGAAACGCGGCCAGAACGCCGTTCGACGCAAGTCTCAGCGCCATGTTATCTGTCGGCCACTTTCGCTATGCTCGCGCGCCCTTCGGGATTCACGTCAAAAGCGATCAAGTTCGATGCGACGCACTGTCCGGCATGCACACCACCGCCGTAGCCGGCGAGTAGGTCATACTCACCTGCCGGAAGTTTGAACGAAAGCGATATTTCGAAACTCGCCTTCGGCAGTAGTTGCCTGTCCTTTTCGAAGGTCTTTGGCTGTATCACCGTCCACTGCCATGTCTCATTTGCACCCTTCAACCGCGGGCCGTCCATGCCGATCCAAAAGGATTGTCGCGTCACGACAGCAGTTGAAGGGCCATTCGACGGACTCCACCGATCTCCGCCTTCACCTTTCTTTGCAAGCAGAGTTGGAGCGAGCGAATCCATGTGCAGTGTGACTGGCTTTTCGCTCGTGTTCTCAACACGAATTGTGAATTCTGGTGCTTGGCCGTCCTCGAATGCAGGATGTACCGAGACATGCATCCCCTCGGGTGACTGCCATGGTGGCACGGCAGGAGCGGTACCAAGGACCGTCAACTTCGTAATCAGGCCGTCACCCGGATTCATCGGCTGCTCAACTTGTGTGGCATCAACCTGTACGCACTTGCCGGCCTGACCGCGAAGCTGTGCTTTGGCGTCCTCGGAGACATACATCACATAGATGCCGCTGTAGAGCGTGCACCCGCCCCAGCGATCAAAGATGACAACGCCGCTATACTTGCCTTCGGACCGGATACCTGCGACACAGAGAGAGAAGCTCAAGGCTAAGCCAGCCGCCCCCACCACTAAGCAGCGTCGGAACATGGCGACCTCCAAGGCGACGAAAAGGGGACATCACTGATTTGCAGTCGGTAGTCGGAGGGTGGATCGAGCGGACTCAGGGCGGACGCTCGGCGTAGCGAGACAGGAGAGAACGAACAGCGAGAAAGTGAGCGAGCCCCACCGCGATCCTGCTCCATCCGAACCGGCGAGCCTGTCGGAATTTTTGTGTCAGCCGGGCAGGGAACGATATTTGCCATTCAGTTCGGGCAGGCGGCCCTCGAACAGGATGGCGAAGTGGTTGAGGGCCTCCTTCCACTTTCGAACGGGCA